>WJMC01000224.1 GCA_014728145.1 Candidatus Zixiibacteriota bacterium
GGTTTGCGAGTATTTGCTTGTCGTAAGTCATAATTAGTCGAGAGCTCAGGTTGCTTGTCAACCTGAGGATTTATCAAATTTACATGTCGGCTTGCAAGCAACCCCGACCTACAGGAAATTTAACTAATTAAAGTCTACTCCGTACATTCGCAATCGTAGCCAACACCTTTTTCGGTCTCCAACGGCTGATCGGTATTTTTGCCCGGCTGTGTCCAGAGCGAATTGTTTTTGGCGAACTCATATTCTTCGGGATATACATCCTCTCCGCCGGTATCCAGAAACAGCCCCAGATTCAAGAAGGTATCCCGCAAACTGCCGCGGCTGGCGACATTCGATCTTCCCAAAGTGGTAGCTTCCTCGACGAAATACTGATCGTTACCGCGCTTATCCCAGAAGATCCCAATGCCGTTGGCATTACCGCCACCCAGCGACAGGTTCGGGGCGATGTAGATATCGTTCCCGGCCTCATCAATCAGCCATCCCAGAGTAAAATCATGCCCTGCGCCCTGGGCCATATTATGGGTAGCTGTATAGCGGTCGTCACCATCCGATTCGAGCATAATCCCCAAGCCGAAATGTGCGCCCGATCCCTGGACGTACCAGACTCCCTCGTAAACATCATCACCCCGCGTGTCGGCCAGAAGACCGATTGCGTACCAGTAGGCACAGCCCTGCGCAAAAAGCCCGGCGGAATAGTGGTCGTTTCCGGAAGCATCCACTAAGATTCCGATTCCACCCGCCCATGAATGGCCGTCGATGAAGTCCGCCCGTTTGCCGAAACCGACTCCCTGGCAGAGATTGGAGTTATGATCCTCGCTTTGGGAGGAGGGGAAATCGATGATTGAGTCATTAGCGATATAACGGTCATTACCGGTCGAGTCGACTAAAATTCCGGCTCCGCGCGTGAAACCGAAGCCCTGGCCCATCTGGAACATATGGTAGCGGTCGTCGCCGGTTATATCGGAAAGTATCCCCTGACCGCAAAAGCCGGCACCCTGCCCGGAGATGTAACCGTCGTAGCTGTCATTGCCCGACAAATCCTGCAGTATTCCGACCCCGAATATACCCACACCCTGGGTCAGGTTTTTCCCGCGGTAGGTGTCGTCGCCGGCCATATCGACTAAGTAGGCATAGCCGAACAGCCCGGTCCCGAAAGCCGGATAATCCTCACCCTCGGTGTCGTATATATCGTTTCCGCCCATATCAATCGCGATCGAAATCCAGTTCGAAAGATCGCGATTAGAGGCTGCGTTTTTGTAGGTGTCGTTACCGCCGACATCGATTATCAGAAAATAACGGTCATCATCATAGGAGTGGCTTCTGCCATCTTTGATAACGATTTTGCCGGCCGAGGTCTCCCACTCGAACTCGAAATCGGATGTGAAATTCAGCTTACTAAGTGAATCGACAGCGTAATCGATTCCCAGCGCTATATCCTGGGCCGGTGTGAACAGGTATTTCAGGTCGACTTCTTCTATCAGTTCTTCGATCTGGAAATCGATCCCCGTTTCCTCGGAAGTAAAGTATTCCGGCACAGCGGTAAACATCTCGTGCAGGTCAAATTCCTCGCGCGCCTCCAGAAAGGCCTGGCGATGATAGCGGTTTGAATCGATGCAACTGTAGATGATCACCGCCGCCATTTTTTGCAGTTCGACCGGCACCTCATTGGTTGCATTCCAGAGCTCCTCACGTTTCTTTTGATCCATGGGGATAGCATACAAGGCCTCGAATTTGACAATCGCGTCGTACAGGGAAAACTCCTCCTCCAGAAACGGAAGGATCCGGTCGAGCGGGTTGTCGATTAATCCCCGGCGCACCCCCAGACCAACCCGGTGAGAGGCGAACGCGCTCATTCTCATCAGGTTACGACATTGGCGAGTGAGTTCGCCGCGATACTGTTTACTGTATTTTTCGACTTTGAAAGGGGCTGAGTGGAGCGTGTAGAAAAGAGGCATATAAAACCTGTCACCGCCGTAGTTGGCCATATCTCCGTAGTCAAAGGATAGCTTTTCTTTCTCAAGTCCGACCGCATTCAAGGCGGTTTCAAACGGTTCCGGATCGGTTCCCGGTTGAGCTGAAAGCGACGTCAGTAATACAAGAAAAGTAATAATTATAGTGCATTTTTTCATCTGTTTCTCCCTCCGTTTCAGGAATCATTCGACAAAAAAGGCTAAAAGTCAATTAGAAATCGGTTATTGTGCCGATTTTGATTGCCAATCCGGTTATCTATGTTATAATGACTTAGATAATTTTTTCACAAGGAGCTGTTTATGATTACAGAGAAGATACAGCAACTGGTCGAGAATAATCTGGTAGAATTCGTGGATGTCAAGTTCGTCGACTTATTGGGCGAATGGCACCATATCACGGTTCCAATCGAGCGCTTGACCGAAAGCCTGTTCAAAAATGGTATCGGGGTGGATGGCTCTTCGGTATCCGGTTTCGCGCATATCAAATCGGGCGATATGATCCTTCTGCCCGATCCCGAAACAGCCTTTATCGACCCCTTCTGGGATCGTCCCACATTGAGTTTTATCGGCAACGTCGTCAATGTCAACGGCACTGTTGAGGAATTCACCCGCAACCCGCGCTGGGTCGCCCGAAAAGCGGAGAAATACTTAAAAGACAGTGGGTTCGCGGCTGATTCCATGTGGGGACCGGAGTTCGAGTTTTACCTGCTCGATCATATCAGCTACGATCAGGGACAGGAACGCGGTTTCTATTTTCTGGATTCGAATGAGGCCCAGTGGCGTTCGGGCGATAACTCCGAGCAGAACCTGGGTTACAACGTGCGCTACAAAGGTGGTTATCATACGATTCCGCCCAAGGACAAGACCTACCAGATCCGCAATGAGATGACCGATATCCTCAAGCGTTGCGGGGTTCCCGTCAAGTACCATCACCACGAGGTCGGCGGTGCCGGTCAGCAGGAGATCGAGGTCATGTTCGGTAACCTGGTAGAGATGGCCGACCGCTCCATGATCGTCAAGTACGTGGTCAAAAACTGCGCCTACCGTTTCAATAAATCGGCTACTTTTATGCCCAAACCGCTCTATGACGAGCCGGGTAACGGTATGCATGTCCACCAGTACCTGATAAACGCGGGGAAATCGGTTTTCCACGACGCTTCCGATGAGCTCGAGTTGTCCGATATCGGCAGATGGTATATCGGCGGTGTTCTCAAACACGCCGCTTCGCTTCTGTGCTTCACGTCGGCATCGACCAATTCCTATAAACGCCTGGTGCCCGGCTTTGAAGCTCCGGTCCGCGCGACTTATTCGGTCGGCAACCGCAATGCCTGTATCCGTATTCCGGGCTATCAGCTCGACAAGAGCACGTACCGTATGGAATTCCGTCCGCCGGATGCCACCTGCAATCCGTATCTGGCGTTTGCGGCCATGCTGATGGCTGGTCTGGATGGGATCAAGAACAAGATCGAGCCGGGCGAGCCCTGCGATGATGACATGAGCCAGATGTCCGAAGAAGAACTCCTGAAGATTCCCCAGTTGCCATCGTCACTGCAACGTGCCTGCGAAGCTTTAGCCGAAGATCATGATTACCTCCTCGAGGGCGGGGTTTTTACCACGGATGTTATCGCGGTCTGGCTGGAGCTCAAGATGGCGCAGGTCGATGCTATCCGCCTCAGGCCTCATCCACATGAGTTCAGGCTCTATTACGATTGTTAGGAATTTTTCAAAATAGTACTGTTTCTGCGGGCAGGTGATTTCTCCTGCCCGTTCTTTTTGCAGGTCATGCGTATGTTCATCCGGCTGTGACCTGACAGAGTTGCCACTTTTCGCGCCGGTCCCTTTATCTGCCGTAAAGAAGTAGCCCCGACCAGCTACTAAATTCTTTTTACCTCAATTCAAATCTCTCAATGACCGATAATAGTTTCGAATATGAAAAGGGAAATCGAATGAATCAAAACGACGTCAATTCTGCCTGCGAATATTTCAATTCTCAACCCGTCTCGATACAGACCAGTTTCGCCGATTTCTGGGGCTTTATGCTGACGCCCGAACTCTTGCGCAGGTTCGAGGATGAGCTCAGAAACCGCGCGCGCAACCTGGGTAACGGAAGTGAAATTCATCTCAACTATGAAATCGAGTGGCTGGGTTTCAATGTCAGCCGGGTGGAATCTGTCGACCAGCTTATCACAATGGAAAACCATCCCCGCAACCCGGTCTCCGGTTTGAAGATCATATGCGAGAAACAGGGCTTGCAGTCCGAACCGGTTTTTACGGCAGAATTCAAAGATCCCCTTGCCCATAAATGCGATGGCAACAAGATCCGCAACTTTTTTAAAAGACACGAGCTTGCCAGAAATCCCGACGCCGATCCCTCGCAAATCCTGGCCCGGCTCGAGTTCAAGTCGATTGAAATAAAAAGCGATTCGCCCGATGCCGGATGGTCGGCGGATATGGTCGCCTGGGTGAAACAGTTTATGGTCGACAAGACCCGTGCGCCGTTGCATAAACTGTATTTCAACTCCGAGCCGGGGCTCAAGCTGGATGGTCTTCTGGCACGATTGCAATGGGTACTCGTGGTGATGACCCTATTCTGGTATATCGATTTCAATGACACCCTGAACATCAAGTCGTTCTGGGTCTATGACTTCTTCGGAGCGATCCTGTTTTATGCGTTCCTGTTTCGGATGTTCATGTTTTACCTCGAACGCTTCTATCCACCCTACAATTTCGTCTGGGGCGCAGTTGGACGGAAGTTCGAACAAACCGAAAAAGCACGCAAACGGATCAACCGCATGTTTTACATTGTCGGCATCCCGCTTTTTCTGATTATCTTCTTCAATTCGATCCACGGCCTGATCGATCCACGTTTTCTGCCTTCCTGGATTTTCTGATCAGATGCCGGATACCGTGAAGTCTCCGACGATATAGATCGGTGAACTGGATATAGTTACAGTCAGGTCATCGTCCTGGTAACTGACAGCCAAAACTACCCGGTTAAAAGTACATCCATCTCGAAGTAATCAGTTCTCTCTATTGAAGTAACAGTCGGCGCGCTGGATTTATCACAGGCGGGGTATCAGCGCCAGTATTATTATCATTGATATTTTAATTGCTTTTTTGATAAAATCAACCATAAACAACTCGTTTCCCCCTCTTTTTGCTGTTTATCTATTGGTATAGTATCGGCAGGCTGGTGAATATTATAATGCGTGGAGTATATTATAAATAAAGAGACCCGTATCAGCCGGATACGGGCCTATGGCTCTTTGAGTGTAGTATGCTTCAAAGAAAAACCCTGTGAGTGAGATAGATAAGCAGACTGGTGGCGAAATATAAGTCCGTTATAGTTAGAAATCTGTAAGCAGGTCAATCGAAAAGGTCGGTCTGCTCAGGCTCGCAAGAATCAGGCAGAGCGTCATGGGAAACCGACGCGCCGTTGTGCAGAAGATGGATGACCTCGATTTTGCGCTCGTACAACTCTTCACCGACGAGGTGTGCGCGATGACAGCGCGACGGTTCCGCCTCGGCACACAGGAGAGTGGTACGGCCATGGTCTTGCAGGAGCTCTGTCAGTTCCGTGATACCTCGTCTGAACTCCTCACGGGTGCGCAGCTTGTCCCAGAGCGGACGACCGTCGGGATCGTAATATGAATCATCCTGGATCAAACCGCCCAGACTGTCGCCCATGAAAGTATATTTTATACCGTGAGTCGGCAGTCGTTTTTCGAGTTCTGCTTTACGGTAGGATTTGCGGTTGCGTGAATAGGGGCTTCTGCGCACATCGACCACGATCTCGATCCGATGCTTTTTGAGCAACTTCAAAAGCTCCTCAAAACCCAGATTCCCATATCCGATGGTATAGATTCTCATTGTGACAATATAGGAAATACACAGGTGAAAGTACAACTATGTATGATAATTGTTTTTGTTGACTATTTGCTGATTTAACTAACAAAATGATTTACTGTTACTCACTTTGATGCGATACTGGTATTAAGTTATGCTGAGGAATGAAAATGAATCTAGACGATAATATAAAAAAACAGAAGTTGAAGGGAAATAAGTATATTCGCGATCCAATTCATGACATCATTAAAATTGAAGATCAAGTAATATTAGATCTTATAGATACAAAGCCATTTCAAAGATTGCGATATATCAAACAGTTGCCTTTCGCTTCTTATGTTTATCCAGGGGCAACCCATACAAGATTTTTACATTCATTAGGAGTTTATCATTTATCAACACGACTTTTAGATTCATTGGAAGTTGATGACGAATATGACAGATTGTTAGTAAAAGTTGCGGCTTTGCTTCATGACATCGGTCATGGTCCTTTCAGTCATCTGTTTGAAGAGTTATTAAAGATGGCAGGATATACTGATAGAGTAAAAGACCATGAAATTTGGACAACAAAAATTATAAAGGAAGACAAAGAAATTGAACGTATATTGAAACAGATTTCTCCAAAGTTTAATGAAGAAGTCCGTTCTATTATTTCTCATACTCATAAAAAAAAATTACTAATGGATATTGTTAGTTCTCAGTTTGATGCTGATCGGCTGGATTATATGCTTCGAGATTCATATATGACAGGAGTCAAATATGGGAACTTTGATTTAAATTGGTTATTGCGCACTTTATCAAGGAAAAACAGAGAGAAAAGAGATGAAGATAATAATGTGATTGGCGACGAAATATGCTTCGCAGTCGAAAAACAGAGAGGACTCAGCTGTTTGCAAGAATATCTATTAGGAAATTATTATATGTATGAGCATGTTTATTTCCATCCTGTCGTGATTGGACTTGAGTCAATTCTGATACTTGCATTAAAAAAAGCAATGAAACTCCTGAAAAACGGGAGAATTACAGGCTTTTATAATAACGTTTTTAAAAAATTGTCAAATGCTGAGAGTTTAACTATTAAAGATTATCTTTCATTAAATGATTCTGTAATTATTTCTTGGCTACATGATTGGAGAAATTCAGATAATACAGAATTGAGTCAATTATCATCTGAATTATTAAATAGAAAACCCTACATGGTTTTCCAGTCGAAAAAATCATGGAAGCACGATAGTCGTGTTTGTCAGATATATAAGGAAAATAGTTTAAATTTTGAATTTCAATTTCGAGAAAGGGAAGTTAGTCGTTTAGCCTTAAAGGGTGATTATGATTACAAAGAAAATCTAAAAATACCTTTGAAAATATATATTTATGATCGTAAAAATAATGATATTGCTTCTTTCGATGAACTGAGCAAAAACAATAAATTGAATGAAGTTGCAAAAGCAATATCAGAGTTAGAATTTAAGGAGTACTTTATAACTACGCCTAGAACGATAGAAAAGAGTTTTAAGAGTATACTAGAGGGGAACCAAAATGAATAGAACTGAAAGAATTGCAAAGTTAGTGAAACTTGTCGAAAAATCTCCTGAAGGTATAAAAAGCAGAAAAAAGTTTCACAAATTAGTTTACTTGCTTCAAGAAACAGGTGAGGACTTCGATCAAAATTATATCTTTCACAACTATGGAGTGTTTTCACCAACTCTTGCCAGTGATTTAGATAATGCTGTTGAACGTGATGTGCTAAGTGTAAGTATTGAAGAAAAAGATTTTAAAGAATACATTTATACGAAGGGCACCGAAAAAATATGCGGGGAGTCTATCGAAATTGAAAAAATGGATTTAATTAAAAAATTAATCTTTGAAGAACCAAGGTTCCTTGAAGTACTTTCCACGATTGTATATTTAGATAGATTCCATTATAAAGGCAAAGAGCTAATATCCAAACTTAAGGAGTTAAAGCCAAAGCATAAGCCGTATTATGATAATGCACTCCGGATGGCGAAAAACCTTTTTCAGATATCGGTAGAGCGATAGAATTGATTCTCGACTATTTCCCCTCTAACCCCAGCTCATCTTTCAGAAACTGGCCGGTGTAGGACTTTTTGTTTTTGGCGACCTGTTCGGGTGAACCGGTAGCCACGATCGTACCGCCTTCATCGCCTCCCTCCGGACCCAGGTCAATGATCCAGTCGGCGGTCTTGA
>WJMC01000225.1 GCA_014728145.1 Candidatus Zixiibacteriota bacterium
AACGATGGAAGGTCTCATGGGTGACGGTCTGCAAAAACATCTCGTAGTTGTCTTTGAACATGATAATATTGGAACCGTAACCATCGGCCGTGGCCCAGCTCCGGATGCCCCAGTTGATCCCGATCCCGAGCGTGTCATGAACCCGCAAAGGCTCCATCAGAAACCAGCTGATATGACCCATTACCCGATCGCTGAAAAATTTCTCTCGCTCTCGGATGACATCAACCAGGCTGTCATAGTTGTCCCGGTAGCGGTAAAAATCCGCGAAGCCAAACAGGTTGTGTGGATTGAGCCATTTAAAAATCATTGTTTCCGGCGAATTGTCAGCCGACAGCAGAATAAAACGCGCATAATCAGAATCGTCAGGAAGCGGAGGCTCAATATATCCAAGATCACGGCGATGAGCGAGCATATTTTCGATAATCGGATGCCTGCTCAGCCCGAGTGCTGTTTCAAAGTCATCCGAATTGGAATTATAATAAGCCAGTACTTTCTCGGCAAAAGACAGGTCAATGGACAGCTGGTAGCGATCCGAAACCTCGATCCGGTATGCCCGTGGCGGTGTGAACCCGGAAAACTCCTGTGGAAATTCTGGCATCTGGGTGTTCATGATATCCTGGCAATGGGATCGATATGAAGCCAGCGTCAGAGCGCATTGGAGAGCCGATTCGAGATCAATCGGTTCCACCAGCGGATACTTCTCGGGGGTAAGCTCGTCGAAGAGTCCATAGAACCCACCCCCGCTGGCTGACTGCATTTCCTGCAATTCATATAGTCTGTTGATGTCAGACGGCCTTTTCAAGCGTCCAAGATAATCGAAAAGTATCTGTGCGTCCTTAAGAGTCAGGTATCGCCTCAGCTCGGTCACCAGCGAATCTAACTGTGTGGAAGTGGAATCCGCCCTCAGGTCCTCCCATTTGAAATCATGGTCCTGCGGAATTCCCAGACGGTTTTGCGGTCCACATCCGGAAAGTAATACAATTGTCAGCGTGACTAAAAATAGTGTTACAATAAATTTATCCAGCATTGCTCAACTCCCGCTTTGATTATCCGCCCAAAGTAAATATTTAGAGCCCATATATCTTATATTGGTAAATCTTTTGTCGCATTTATTAAAACATATAAATTAATCTCATGCAAATATATTTAAACGGAAGCTTCGTTGAAAAAGATCGAGCCGGGCTTTCTGTCGATGAGCGTGGATTTCTGCTGGCCGACGGGCTCTATGAGGTGGTGCGTGTTTACGGTGGAAATATGCTTCGCCTGGAGGACCACCTGGAACGTCTGCGCCATGGATGCCGTGAGCTGTCGATCGAATATGACGATTTCTCCCAAATCGAGGAAATCGCTTATAAACTTTTGGGGCGCAATTCTCATAAATCAGGTCAGGCAACAGTCTATATCCAGATAACCCGCGGGGTTGCGCCTCGCAAACATCGCTTTCCATCAAAAGGCACACGACCGACCGTTTATATCGCAACTTCCCCGATTTCTCCGAACCTTGACCAGATTAAAGCCGGCATCGCCGCGATCACTGTCGATGACATTCGCTGGAAGCGGTGTGATCTCAAGACTATTGCGCTATTGCCGAATGTCCTGGCGCAGGAAGGAGCAAGCCGATCCGGTGCGCAGGAAGCACTGTTTGTTGACGCTGGTAATATCATGGAAGGCACGCACAGCAATTGCTTCGCGATAAAAGCAGGCCGGTTGTTCACTCCGCCTTTGTCGAACAAAATTCTGGCCGGGATCACCAGGAAGATAGTTTTCGAGATCTGTGCGCAAACAGGACTCGATGTTTACATGGAGCCTATTCCGCGGGCTTCAATTTCCGGGCTGGATGAGCTCTTTATCACCAGCACGACTCTCGAGATTACGCCGGTGATTAGACTCGATGATAACATTATTAATGAGAGTATTCCCGGACAATTGACAATGCAGGTACAAAAAATGTTCTACGAGTATATCGCCAGGGAATGTGATTATCCCGCTCTCCTGGACATTCTCTGAGATCAAATTTCTTTGAAAATTCACGCTTTTTGTTATATTGATTCAATATAGATTATATACCCTCAGGAGTGTAGTATGTCCCGATTCTTGTTAATTGTTATAATGGTTTTTATAATATTTTCTAACGGACCACTCGATGCGCAGGACACCGATGAAATCCCGGTCACGCGCTGGTTGGATCTTGATGGCACCGAACCTGTTACATTCGATGAATGGAAAACCGGCCGGGCGGAACCGGGAGAATTTAAGATCGAACAGGTTATGAAATTCAGTCCCGCCAGCAACCGGACCGACAGCACCATGTTCTGTGTGGTTGTCAATTCCAGCCTGTATTCCTCCATCGAAAGTGATTTGATCACCTATGGCAACGACCTGGCGGGCGATAATTTCGCGGTCGAATTTTATACCACCTCAGGCGGAACCGCCATGGAATTGCGCACATTTTTAGCTGATCGCTATTCACAGGGGCTCGAGGGCGCGGTGTTGATCGGTGATCTGCCGGTGGCCTGGTACGAGAAAGACTGCTGGGAGGATCCAGTCACCCATGAGCAATGGCCCTGCGATTTATTCTATATGGATCTCGACGGCATTTTCAGCGACAGCGACAGCGATGGTATCTACGATTCCCACAGCGGTGATACCACTCCCGAAATCTGGGTCGGTCGCCTGACCGCGGGACCTTTGACCTACGGTGGCATGGGAGAGGTCGCACTGCTTCAAAACTATTTCAATAAAAATCATCTTTACCGTACAGGCCAGTTGAGTTTGAATTCGCGATCACTGGTTTATGTCGATGATGACTGGGAGTACTGGGCCGGTGAATGGAACACCGATGTCAGCTTTGCCTATCCGACCAGGACACTGGTCAGCGATCCATATACGACCTGGGCGACTGATTACGAGGAACGCCTGGACCATAACTATGAATCGATTCTGGTCTGCGTACACTCCAGTCCCTCGACCCATTTTTTCAAGGATCCCAACGAAAACTGGAGCTACACATACAACTCGGAAGTCCGCAGTATCGATCCGCAGGCTTTCTTCTATAACCTGTTTGCCTGCTCCAATGCTCGTTATGTCGAAGCGAACTATATGGCGGGATGGTATGTCTTCTGCCAGACCTACGGGCTGGTGGCGCTGGGAAGCACAAAGACCGGATCGATGCTCGAGTTTCTGGATTTTTATCAGCCCTTCGGACAGCGCAAGACGATCGGCGAAGCCTTCATGGACTGGTTTGTTGCCCAGGGGGCGGGCGGATATTCCGACTACGAAACCTGCTGGTTCTACGGCATGACCATGATCGGCGATCCGACTTTGCGCAAGTCAATGGTCTGTGTCGATTCCGATGGTGACGGTTACGGTGACCCGGAAGTGGTCGAGAACGAATGCCCGGATGATAACTGCCCGGATATCCACAATCCCGGCCAGGCCGACAGCGATTTCGACAATGTCGGTGACCTGTGCGATAATTGCCCCGATATTTACAACGGCACTCAGGTCGATTCCGATTCCGATGATGTCGGTGATGCCTGCGATAACTGCCCGGATCATTACAATCCCGGACAGGAGGATTCCGATTCCGATGGTGTCGGTGATGCCTGCGACTTTATCTGTGGCGATGTTAACAGCGACAGCGTGATCGATGTATCCGACGCGGTGTATATCATCAACTACGCTTTCTCGGGCGGACCGGAACCCGAACCGATTGAGTCGGGCGATGTCAACTGCGATGATATCGTGGATGTATCCGACGCGGTCTATCTCGTCAACTACGCTTTCTCGAGCGGACCCGAGCCCTGTTCGGAATGCAAATAATTTAGTAAGCTATATGTTTTACAAGCCTGGTCTTCGGCCGGGCTTTTTTAATTCTAATGATTCGATTTTGCGGCAAAAGCCAGGAACCTCCAACTCGTAAAACCGTTCGAATCAATAAAAAGCGAGGGACATGTCAAAAACTGCACTTATTACCGGAGCCTCCAGCGGTCTCGGGGTTGAATTCGCAAAGATTCATGCCGGTCACGGCGACAACCTGGTGCTGATCGCCCGCAGGGAGGACAAGCTGAATCAACTCAAAAACGACCTGCTCAATCATCATGATATCGACATAGTGGTTTTCCCGCAGGACCTGTCCAATCCGGAAAGCACGGGCAATATCCGGGACTTCTGCAACGATAACGATATACACATCGACTACCTGATTAACAACGCCGGGTTTGGCGGTTACGGGTATTTTCATGAAACCGACGCTGGCCGGTATGACAACATGATGAAGGTCAATATGCTGGCCTTGACGAGACTGACACGGGCATTTCTACCTGATATGGTGAAATGTAAATCCGGTAGAATCCTGAACATTGCCTCCACCGCCGCCTTCGTGCCCGGGCCGATGCAGGCTGTCTATTACGCCTCCAAGGCCTACGTGCTGTCATTTACCGAGGCCGTCGCCAATGAGTTGCAGGGGACCGGTGTGAGCGCGACTGTGCTCTGCCCGGGTGCGACCAGGACGGAATTTTTTGATGTGGCCGGGTTCGATGAGTCCAGTTTCAAGCTGATGGGGGTGGCCTCGGCGAAATCCTGTGCGGAATATGGCTACAAGTCTATGATGAACGGAAAGGTAGTCGCGATCCATGGCTTCAGGAACAAATTGATGTTGTTTACGATTCGCTTTTCTCCACGCTGGCTGGTTCGTCGTATCGTGCGATCCATGCAACAGCAATGACCCCGGTGGATTTTAGTTGCGTCTGAAAAATCCTGCAACATATTGGATTTTGATACGTCATATGGTAAAAACAAAGGAGAATGTGAAAATGGTCGGATTTCTGCTCTGGTGTATATTGTTTGTGCTCTGCTGGCCCCTGGCAATCCTGGCCCTTTTATTGTATCCGATTGTATGGCTTCTGCTTCTGCCGTTTCACCTGCTCGGGATCACAACCACAGCGGTTTTAACCCTGTTTGCCGCGATAATCTTTCTGCCGGCACGAGTCCTGGGGTACAGGCGAGCATAGATTTATGCAGTTAAAAGAAAAATAGTGAAAAACTGCCGGGCCTCTCTTCAAACATAGCTTGAAGCAGGTCCCGGCAGGATGATATTCACGCTAACTTCTGTCTACTTATTTCTTCAAATATCGTTTAAACCACCTGTCGATCCATTCGAGGCGAGCGATTCGTCGATCCGGACGGCCATGGCGCGAGAGCCCGTGGGATTCCTCCGGAAAACGCACGAACTCGGTCTTCTTGCGCATCATCTTGAGCGTCATGTACAACTGTTCGGCCTGCTCGATACTGCATCTGAGGTCCTGCTCGGAATGGATGATCAAAAGCGGTGTGTTGATATCGGCGGCATAAGTCAATGGAGAACAGCGCACATAAGTTTCCTCGTTATGCCAGTACTGACCGCCGAACTCGTACCGGATCTCATAGCCGAAATCAGAAGTGCCATTGAAGCTGATCAGGTCGACCACCGAACGCTGGGTGACAGCCGCCTTGAAACGATCGGTATGGCCGACGATCCAGTTGGTCATAAAGCCACCGTAGGACCCCCCGGTTACACCCAGCTTGTTTTTATTGACATTGGGATGGCGCTCGAGGTAATCGGCCGCGTCCATACAGTCGGAATAATCGATCGAACCCCAGTCAGCTACGATCGAACCGGCGAATGTCTCGCCCCGGCCGGCACCACCGCGTGGATTGGTGTAGAAAACTATGTAACCTTTCGAGGCCAGGTAGAGCATCTCATGATAAAAAGTAAAACCGTACTGCGCTCTGGGACCGCCGTGAATCTCGAGGATAGCAGGGTATTTTTTGGTCTTTTTCATATCCGGCGGGGTAACCAGCCAGCCCTGCAGGTCGAACCCGTCCGAAGCTTTGAACCAGACCTCTTTCGTTCTGGGAAGAATAACCTTTTTGAACAGCTCTTTATTGACCGAGGTCAGAGCTTTTGACTTGGTATCGCCTTTGAATACCGGCCTGATGACGCTGATCTCCGAGGGCGTGGTCAGCTCGGAATAAACCGCGGCGATTTTCTGTTTCTTGCCGTTTAGGCTGAAGTTTTTGATATGATAGCTCTTGTGGGTCACACGCGTCGGCTTACCGCCCATGGCGGGACAGTAGAAGATATGAGTGCATCCGCTGTCAGCGGATACGAAGTAAATCCGCTTGCCGTCTGCAGACCAGACCGGACTGGAGATCGCGAAACCTTCGCCCATATCGCCGATCGTCTGGTCATAGCACTGGCGGTCGAATTCAGGCACCATGTCTTTAGCTTTGGGTTTGCCGTCTACTCCCACGCTCCAGACATGAAAATTAGTTACTCCCCAGGCATCATCGAGATTATCATGGCCAAGGTAAGCGATCTTTTTACCGTCGGGAGAAAACGAGGGTGCGAACTTGGGACCTTCGGGTGCCGGAACCTGCCTGATTTTTCCGCCTTTTGTCGGAACGATATACAGGTCTATCTTCTGCGGATTGTATTCAGCAAAGCGGTTCTTGTTGGAAACAAATGCGATTAGTTTCCCGTCCGGCGAAAGCGCTGGCGTCATATCATCGTATCGTCCCTTTGTGATCTGGGTGGCCTGTTTTGATTCGATGTTGACTTTCCAGATATGAAACTTGTCCCCGGGCAAAAAGCCTTCGCCGTCCGAACGATAATGCATGGTTGTAATATGACGATAGAGCGGAGCTTCTTTTTTCTTTTTATCGTCTTTGATTTTATGTGAGTCATTGTAACGGAAAAGAAATACGATCTCTTTTCCATCGGGAGTCCACATAAGCGATGTAAAGGCGCCGTCCATCTCAATTAACTGTTTTTCAGCACCGCCGTCTGCCGGCATGATATAAATCCCGGTCTTTTTATCGCGGGTGGAAACAAAAGCCAATTGATTACCGTCATTGGACCAGGCCAGGCCACGGTCGTTGACTTCCCCGTGGGTATATTGTTTAGACTCTCCCGACTGGAGATCGAGCATATAGATATGCGAAAAGTATTTACGTTTGTCAGCGGATATGCTTTCCAGTGTATAAGCGACCCGGTTTTCATCCGGGGAGATCTCTGTCTGTGTTATTACATTCAGCCGGGTCAGGTCTTCGGCAGTAAGCGGACGTTTATGTGAAGCTGTTTTCTTTGCCATGAGCACCTCTTTTCAGAATGATTGATTTCGCAAAGTATGAAAAGAGGATAGCTAAAGCGGGCTTTTTTGTCAAAAAGAAAAAAAACATATGCTCCAACGGGCAGGAATTCCAAGACGGAACACTGATTTACCTGTTGATGGTGACAAGCTGGAATAAGATCATCACGATTGGAGCATATGCTTTTGAGGATTGCATGTATAGGTGCTTTTACATTCGCATGCCTCCCACAAGGGGTTTTAATAGTACCGTTCAAAGTTTTCCGGTCAGAAAGATGTGGTGTTTACAGACCTCGACCGGATATAATCAGAGGACGCCACAGGGGCTTCTACATTATAAATGTCAGGCCGCCAACCAGGTGATATACTGCGGCGCCCATCTGAAAATTCACTTATCTTAAAACTCCCGGCTTCAAATAAGAAGACAGGATCCTGTCGATTTCAGACAGGTATTCATCGATTGCTACATCCTCCGGATGAGTCTTGGTGACCGCCTTGAGGATGTCACGGATCGTGATCAGGTTATTTATAAACCTCTCCTTGTCACCGCAGGAATTTTCTGACAGGGTCTGGTGCTCGTGCATACGTTTCAGCATCCCGCTTATCACTTCCTGCACTTAAACTCTCCGTAAGGGGTTACATAATAGCAATTACATACAAATCATCGGCTTATAAAGCAAAAACCGCAGTGGGGTAAACGGGTTATAAAATGGGTATGTTGTGTACCCTGTAGTGCGTATGCCTGAAATCGCCCTGTCAGATGGTCTGGAGGTAGGATCTCAGGTTAATCTTGTTATTGGCAATTCCCAATTTGCGCCGGATCATCTTTCGCTGTGTGCGCACGGTCTCCTCGGAGGTGTTGAGCATTGACGCTATCTCTTTGGAGGTCATGCCATTACGGATCATGTCACAGATCTGGACTTCGCGCGGGGTTAGTTTTCTGAACTGGGTTTCAACCTTGTTAATAAAGGGGTCGGTCAGATCTTCGAGATTTCGTTTCAGCAGTCCGACACATTCGCGGATAACATCATCGCCCTGATTCTGGAGCTTGTTTATGATTGGCAGAATCATTTTTTCGACGTTGGATTGAATCCGCAGTGAGATATCCTTTTTCTCGCGGTCGATCTGGTTGATTACTTCCTTTAGAGCTATGTTTTTATCTTTCAAAGCGATCTGTTCCATCTGCAGACGCTCGTTGGCGTTTTTGAGCTGAGCCTGGAGTTTCTTGGAAGTTGTGACATCCTGCAGTTGCGCGATAAAATAAAGCGGTTCCCCTGAAGAATTGTTAATCCGGGTAGCGCTGATTGTTATATGCAGGACCTGTTCGGAACGATGACGCAGGCGGATTTCGATCTGATTGCTCTGGCGTTCTCCCTTGATCAATTCTACCAGCAGGTTGAGGACCTGATCGCGGTCATCTATATGCGTGATTTCCTCCAGGCTGTACTGGATCAGCTCTTCTATGGTATATCCCAGCAGATCCGCCAATGCCTGGTTGACACGGATAAAGCGCCCGTTAACAGCGATTTGTGCCATACCGATACCGGCATTCTCGAAAGCCCGGCGGAAACGCTCCTCGCTTTCCTGGAGAGCCTGGCGATCTTTGCGGTGCGGGGTGATGTCGCGGTCGATGCCGATATAGCCGATCGGGTTGCCGTTACTGTCACTGACAAGCGATATGCATGTATCCGCCCAGAAATGAGTGCCGTCTTTTTTGCGCTGGATATAGCTTCCCCGCCAGGTGCCTTCTTCGATCACCATAGCCATCCGGCTCTCTTCTTCATCAGAACCCTCATCATCGACAATAAATGTTATATTTCTGCCCAGGACTTCATCAGGTGTGTAACCATACAACTCCTCGGCCCCATGACCCCAGTACAGCACGGTACCATCGAGATCGGTCGCCACTACTGATTCGCGCACACTGTCCAGAAGCTGGGCCTGGAAACGGAGTTCCTCCTCGTAGCGTTTCTGACGGGTAATATCCTGGCAGGCCCCGATCAGCGCAATCACTCTGCCATTCTCAGCGATCGGACGGCTGTAATTGCGTAACCAGCAGACTTCGCCGGATTTGGTGAAGATGCGGTATTCGAAGACACAGTCCTGACCCGCGAAGAGCTTGTTTAAGTGGGTGAAGAATATATCTTTATCTTCCGGATGCAGAAGCTGTTGCCAGCGTATCCGGGGCAGGTCGTCGATTTCGTATTCAGTGATACGGGTAAAAGCTTCTGTTACCCATTCATAGATGAATTCGTTGTTTTCATCGAGCCGGATATAATAGGCGAAATCGGAAGCCAGCTCTGAGACCAGCCTGAAGCGTTTTTCACTCTGCCTGAGAGCTTCTTCAGTCTTCTTGAGTTCTGTGATATCGGTGTCGGT
>WJMC01000226.1 GCA_014728145.1 Candidatus Zixiibacteriota bacterium
TTTTACCTGAGCATATTCATTATCTCATCGATTGCCGTTTTTCTTCTGGGCCTGTTTCTGGTGTTTAAAAGCAGTCATTTACTGCAGAAGGTCGTCACCCTGCTTTTGGTGGTAATCGGCCTGGCCTGGATCGGGGGATTCGAGTATGTGCGCGAGCTGGCTCGTCGCCCCTATGTTATCAGCGACCTGATTTATTCCAACAGCATTTTCGTAAAAGACCAGGAAAAGCTGAACGAGGAGGGTGTGCTGGCCCATGCTGTCTGGGTCGAACACAGAGAGATCACGGAAGAAAACAAGTTCGAAGTCGGCCGTGAGATTTTCCGCCTGCAATGCCAGAGCTGTCATTCGATCGGCGGAATCCGTAATGACATAGTCTCCCGTTCGGGACACCTGACCCACCTGGGCATAAAGGCGCAGTTGACCGGCCAGGGCAAGATCCGCAAATACATGCCTGAATTCGTCGGCACTGACGAGGAGATGGAAGCCCTGGCGGCATACATCAGTTTCTGGATTCACGGCTACAAACCGAGTTCCGATCTCGACAAATACAATCTCGCGGGAGTCGATCAAAATGTCCCGGAATTCGATCATAAAAACGATGACTACGTGCTCCTGGTATGGAACGATCTGGGTATGCATTGTATCTCCGATTCCGATCCTTGGTTCGTGATCCTTCCTCCTGCCAACACCCTTGAGGCGCAGTTGATCAAACGGGGTGAGACACCTGAGAAGGTTATTTCGGGCGCAAAACTGACCTATAAAGTCGAACCGGGCTTTGAAAACCCTTCTGCCCATGTCCCGTTCTGGGATTATGAAGACAAGAATTTCGGAGTGGAGCTACAAGAGAACGTCGGCCTGTTCGGGCTCGGCCTGGAAGGCGAAATGCATTTCGATCCAGAACGGGTAGCATATATCGCCGAGGCAATACCGGTGGTGCCGTACAACGATGACGGCAGTTTTAACCCCTACCCGCTTTTTACGGTTGAAGCCCGCGATTCCGCCAGCGGCGAGCTTCTGATATCGACCAAGGTGGTAGCGCCGACCTCGACTGAGATGGGATGTCGTAATTGTCACGGGGGCGACTGGGCGGTCAACGATATAGCCGGGGTTTCCGAGGAAACCGCGGTCAATATTCTCAAGGCGCATGACCGCCTCAGTGGCACGAACCTCCATGAAGAAGCGCTGAACGGCAATCCAAAACTGTGCGCTTCCTGTCATGGCGACCCGGCCCTGGGCACCGAGGGCAAAGCTGAGCACCTGTATATGTCGCAGGCGGTGCATGGCTGGCACGCCAGCTATATGCCGGTCGAGGGCGGTGACGCCTGCGTGTTGTGCCACCCGGCTTTCATGCACGGACAGACCCGTTGCAACCGCGGAGTTCACGGCGCACTCGGCAAGACCTGCGATCATTGCCACGGCACACTCTCCGATCATGCCGCCGCACTTCTCAAGGCACAGATCGATCGCCCCAGCGCGAAATCACTGCTTGAACCGCTGGAGCCGGTACAGGTAGCTTCGATCGATGATATCAATCCGCGCATGCCCTGGATCCAGGAACCGGATTGTATTACCTGTCATGTCGATTTCGAACAGCCTTCACCCGATGCGCGCGCTTTCAATGTCTGGAACGAGGAATTTTCTGAGCTGTACCGGATGCGCACCGGATATGCCGGTATCCGCTGTGAGGCCTGTCACAACTCGCCCCACTCGCTCTACCCGGCCTTCAATATGTTTAGCCATGACCGCGACAACCTGCAACCATTGCAGTACAGCGGGATGCGTTATCCGCTCGGTTCCAATGAAAGCTGTGAGGTCTGCCATACGATCGAGATGGATTTCACTGTTCACCACGAGAATATGCTCAGGCCGTTCCGCAATCATGACCTGATCGAGGAAATCCACAAGGATATTCGACCAACACAGGTTTCCAGGTAAACTGATTCTGATTGGGATAAAGGCCCGGTTTTAAACCGGGCCTTTATCTTTAATGAAGAGGTGATAAAACCAGAATATACTTGACCAAAGCCGTAGAATATATAAATTAAAACAGCAAGCGGTAACTTATAAAGATAAGGTCTTTCGAATGATTATTAGACTTTTCACACTTCATCAATTCTCCTGAGGCCGAACTAATCGGCCCGGGTGGCTGACATTCATTACCGCCTCTGTATTTCCGCGCAGTCTTACCTGACCTTCTGGAAAGCTTCCGGAAATACCGGAGGCAGACAACCAGGAGGTTCTATGTCAGAACAGTACCAGCAGATGTGGGCTGAACTGGGTCTCGACCTCGAGGCTCATGACGCTCTCTTAGCAACCCTGGGACAGGTCTACCAGGATATTTATCTGGCACAGCCAAACCGTCCCAAGGCAATGGAATACTTCGATTTCGTTATGAGCGAAGTCCATGGGCTTCGGATCAAAGAGTTGATAGACGCAAAAAATCAGGGACGTAAAGTCATCGGGTCATTTTGCGTATTCGTGCCGGAGGAAATCATCCTGGCGGTCGACGGGATCTCGGTTGGGCTCTGCGCGGGAGCTGAGTTCGGATTTGATCTTGCCGAAAAGGTTCTGCCCCGCAACACATGCTCATTGATCAAGTCGGCTTTTGGATTCAAACTGGGCAAAGTCTGTCCCTATATCGAATCCTGTGACGTCGTCGTCGGAGAAAATACCTGTGACGGAAAGAAGAAAGCCTATGAGATTTTTCAGGATATGGTCGATGACCTGTATATTCTCGATCTGCCTCAGAGTAAAACTGATCAGGGTCGTCGGCTTTTAAGAGAAGAGTACCGTGGATTCATCGGCAAGATGGAAGCAGTCTCCGGAAAAACTATTACCGTAGAAAATTTGCAAAAGGCAATTGAAACAGTCAACCAGAAACGCCAGGCTCTCGCTCGTCTGCGAAGCCTCCGCTCTGCCAACCCGGTACCTATATCCGGACTGGACGCGCTTTTAATCAACCAGATTTCATTTTACGACGATCCGGTCCGTTTTACTGCTTCGGTCAATAAGCTCTGTGATGAACTCGAACAGAGAGTTGCTCATAAAGAAGGCGTTTTTCCAGCGGACACGCCCCGGATTTTGATGTCAGGTTGTCCGATGGCTGTGCCGAACTGGAAACTGCCCAGCATTGTCGAATCTACAGGCGCAGTGATTGTTGGCGAAGAATCCTGCGTCGGTGAACGCGGAACCCGTGGTCTGGTCGATTCCAGGGGAGGCGGTATGGAAGAAATGCTCGACAACATAGTTGAAAGATATTTGCAGATCGACTGCGCTATTTTCACACCCAATCCGGAGCGCCGGAATAATATCGACTCTATGACTTCGATGTATAAAGCTGACGGTATTCTGCATTACAGCCTGCAATTCTGCCAGCCTTATTCGATCGAAAGTGGATTGATTGAAAATCAGATGGAAGACAACGGCATCCCGGTTTTGAGGATAGAGACCGACTACAGTATGGAGGATGTCGGTCAGCTCAAGACACGCGTGGAAGCATTTATGGAAAGGATCAGCCAGTAGATGATCTCAGCCGGGCTCGATATCGGATCGCGCACTATCAAACTGGTTATTGTCGATGACGGTACAATCGTACATTATCGAGTTATCGAAAACAGTTTCAAACCGCTGGAGATAACTACCAGCCTGCTGGAGGGTAACAGCTATGATACAATTTATGCCACGGGCTACGGACGTCATCTCGTCAGCAGGCATTTGAACTGCCCGGAAATAAGCGAAATCAAGGCGATGGCTCTGGGGGCGTATGCTCTCTTTCCCGGGTGCCGTACGATCCTGGATATCGGTGGACAGGATACCAAGGCGATTTCGCTCGATAAGAATGGTCGTCTGCACAAGTTCGAAATGAACGATCGTTGCGCTGCGGGAACTGGCAGGTTTTTGGAGATTATGGCTATGGCGCTCGGGTATGCGCTGGAAGAATTCAGCCAAAGCGCCCGGGCTTCCCGCAGGGCGGAGAAAATCAACAATATGTGTGCGGTTTTCGCGGAATCTGAAATAATCTCGATGGTCTCCCAGGGAGCTGACCGGGCAGAGGTCGGCCTGGGAATCCACCAGGCCATTGCCCGTCGTACGATAACCATGCTCAATCGAATATCGCTCGAACCTGAGCTGGTCTTCGTCGGGGGAGTTGCCAATAACTCCTGTCTGCGGGAAATCCTTGAAAAACAACTGCAGGTGCAAATCAAAGTACCGGAAGATCCGCAAATTGTCGGCGCTTACGGGTGCGCATTGCATGGCTTAAAAGAAGCCGTGAAAAATCAGAGCTGTTGAAGTGCTTTTTCGTAGGGAATGAATCCGGGCACGCCCTTGAACATGGTCAAGTCGGGCTTATGGAAGGCGGGATCATCGCGGATCACCTTGAGCAGTTTGTCCCGTTCCTCCGGCATAGCCAGATGAGCGATACCGACCGCGCGTTCGCCCATACTGAGGCTCATAGGATCGAATGCGCCATGTTCGGTTACCAGGATGACCCGGTCGGCTGGAATCGCGGTTGTGGTGATTCCTGCCGGGCAACGGTCGACGATTTTGGAACGGCCATTTTTCGTTGTCGATTTCATGGCGATTATCGCTACACCGCCGGGGGCATTCTGCGCGCCACGGATAAAATCCGACTGTCCGCCGATGCCGCTGTAAATCTTGCGCGCGTCCAGAGAATCAGCCCAGGTGTTGCCGTGCAGGTCGACACCGATAGCCGAGTTGATCGCCACCATATTCGGTTGCTGTGAAATTATAAACGGGCTGTTGGTGTAATCCGAGGGACGGCTCTGAACCGAACTGTTGTTGTTAAACCAGTCGTAGCCTTCCTGATCGGCCGCCAGAAATATCGAGGACACCGAGAAGTTAATGTTTTTCTTCCACTTGTTGGTGACCA
This sequence comes from Candidatus Zixiibacteriota bacterium, assembly GCA_014728145.1. NCBI lineage: Bacteria > Pseudomonadati > Candidatus Zixiibacteriota > Candidatus Zixiibacteriota bacterium. Next base: position 4,892 of record WJMC01000226.1, read on the forward strand.
CACCTTCCGTAACCAGACGGGTCATGGCATCGGCAAACAATTCGGTATGGATCGCGAGGTCACTTACTTTTTTGCGCAGGATCGCGTCGGTAACCGCCTCGGGAACTTCACCGATACCGTATTGCAAGGTACTGCCCGGCTGGGTCCGGGTACCTCCCTGAACATACAGGGCGGCGATTATCTCACCGATCTTACGCGCGCGCTCATCAGGTTTATGCACCGGGCTGGCTGGTAGCGGGTAGTCGACATCGATCAGGTAATCTATGTAACGTTCGGGAATAACTGTACCGGCCACAAACGGCATACGGGCATTGCGTTCGGCGATTACCATCCCGCCCTTGTCACGAGCCGAGCGAATCGAGGCCAGTACCGCTTCGACGGTGGTTCCCAGGCTGTAATTTTTACCATTGTCCGGACCCGCCACCGAACATAATACGATATTGGGACCATCCGGTTCGGGCGCGTAACGCGGGATCTGCGAGAGGTGCATCGGATGATACTTAGCCCAGCCCTGGTTGACCGCTTCACGGGTCAGGTAGCTGTTAAAGAGAACCCGATGAGTCAAAGTCTGGCAACGTTCTTCCGAAAATAACGGCTTGATATGATCGCCCAGGGGCAATACACAAAACAACGCCACATGACGAATCGATAGATCTTCTGCCAGCTGACGCAGTAGCACCTGCGGGGTGGCGGCGTTGCCGGAAGCATAGATCACGCTGCCGCGCGGGATAATTTTCGGATTGATGATCTCCGCGACATCCTTGACGATCTTCATGCGGGACAGGATAATAGATTTTTCCAAAAAATCCAGCGGAATTTGAAGCTACTAAAAGATCAACTCAAAATCCAGGTTTTTATCCGCTTAAGCAGTCGAATAAGTTGTCGATAATGGTAATATGAGCAATCCGACGTCATCTCAGACAAATCCCTCGCTGGATTTGTACCTGGTCAAACTGGCCGGAAAATATTCGAAGTATCAGCCCAACGATGTGGTTTTCCGTGAGAGCGAACCGGGCAATACCATGCTTCTGGTTTTGAAAGGTTCGGTGATCATCACAAAACAGGACGAAAGCACCGGTCAGCCGATGCTTCTGGCAACCCGTTACGCCGGAGAAATGATCGGCGAGATGGCCCTGGTCGAGGAGGGCAACCGTTCAGCTACTGTCAGCGCTGAAAGCGAGTGCGAGGTTCTCGAATTCACCAAGGAAAATTTCGAGAAAGTGATTAAATCTCATCCCTCGTTCGCCACCCGTGTACTCAAGAGCCTGAGCACAAAACTTCGTGAGTCCGACACGGTGCGAACATCAGAGCTGGCTGAACACAATCGGCTTTTGACCGCCTCCAACAACCGCCTCCTGAAGCTGAACTCGTTTCTGGACTGTGTCATTGACCAGTCACCGACTCCGATATTGCTGGTCACGAAAAACGAGTACATCTTCAGGTTAAACCGTGCCGCGGGTGATATGTTCGGTATCGATCACACGGATGAGGACCACCGCCTGCATCAACTCTTAACGGACCTCAATTTCTCAGGGGTCACAAAAGATCTGGAAGGTACCTGGTTCGGCGAGGTCAAGGGAAAACGGGGCAAGCAGGAATTCTCCGTCTCAGTTTCAATCACAGCCCTGCCGGATTTCCAGAACGAAGCGGTTTTTCTATTGATCTGTCAGGATCTCGAGCGGTTGCAGATGTCGGCCCGCGCGATTCAGGATTATGAAAGGTTCATAAGCGGCCAGTATACTGCTGTTGAACTAGCCTGTACAATGGGTCAATTTGTAAAAGGTGAATTCGACGACAACGAAGAGCTCAAGACCGCTTTGCAGGATGATGCTGATCGGAAAGTCCGTAAGAACGCTCTCGAAATCGCCCATCGCACCCTTCGCGATGTGCTCCAGTTTACCCGTAATTTCGTAACCTACCGCGGAACGAAATACGACTACGGATTTATTGACCTCAGGCTGACGGTCGGTACTATCATCCGCTTCTGCCGTTCCCAGAAGCGATTCGCCAATATCCAATTCGAATTTAAATCCGAAAAGGAATTCCCCAAAAAACTATTCGTCAAGGGGATCCAGATTCAGAACCTGCTGATGAATATACTGATCAACTCGGTCGAAGCGTTCGAAAAATCAGGTAATCGAGACGACAACCAAGTAACAATCGAGTTGATCCGACCCAAAGATGAAGACGATTCCGTAATTGTCACGATTTCCGACAACGGTCCGGGGATGATCGCAGATGACCTCAAAAAGATCTTCAATCAGCGCTTCAGCACAAAGTCCGGGGGCCTGGGGCTCTCGCTTTTAAACGCCAAAAAAGTGCTCGCTTCCCACGGCGGTGATATCCAGGTCAACTCGCAACCCGGCCGTGGCACAAACTTCAGAATAAAACTGCCCCTTCGTTCGGTAAAGAGAGATGCTTGACCTGCTGTTTTTTCTCCTGCTGGGTCATTACATCGGTGATTTCGCGCTCCAGAGTGATAACCTGGCAGAGAATAAGAAGAAGTCGATCCGGGCACTGAGCCTGCACGTATTCATATACGTTATCGCGGTCGGAGCAATGCTGTACCTGGGATTATGGTACAACCGCAGTGAATTCCTGTTACAGGTGGTGAATCTATATGCACTGGGGGGATTATTCATTCTGCATTGGACACAGGATTTTGTGAAAAGCCGATGTGTGAAGTGCGGACGGCAGGTATTCTATACCGATCAGGCTATTCATCTGGCAGTTCTCTATGCTATGAGGATAATTATATACAATGGCTGAAAGCAATCGAAAATACACAAGCCTTATCCCGTTTTTGCCTCGTAAGGTGATCCACTGGTATACCGACAATCCCGGCGATGAGGTCCATCGCCACAGTACAATGACTGGTATTCTGACCTGTATCGACATATCCGGCTTCACCTCACTTACGCGCACGCTTTCCAAATATGGACGAGAGGGTCCCGAGATTTTGACCACTTATTTAAATGATATATTTTCTCACCTGACCGGACGGATATATGCCCACAATGGTGACCTGCTTAAATTCGCCGGTGATGCTGTCTGGGCCAGCCTTCCACAGGATTCCGCATTCGAGAACTTCTGCCGTGAGATGTTCGAGGTAGTGTCATGTTTCAACAGAGATCATGAGGAATTCGAGCACACCCTGAGGGCACATATCGGGGCCGAAATCGGCCAATTCAGCCTGGCCACTCTGGGTGATCCCGCCTTGAGACTGGAAGCCGAGCCGGTGGGAGATATGGTCGAGCTTGTCTGGGAGGCGACAGACATGGCAGAATCCGGACAGGTCGTAGTCGGCCCGCGGATGGCCGAAAGATATACTCATAACTGCTCTAAATTTCGGGCTAGTGAAAGCTTGAGTCTTTTCGATCTCGACCTCGAGGCAACCGTTTCCACAAAAACCATAACATCTGTTAACGAATCAGCTTTGCCGAAACAGATCAAAAAAATTGAAAAGTACATTCCGGGCGAGGTCGTCAAACGGATCTTGACATCCAGAGAAACGGAATCGCTTCAGAGCGAATTCCGCGACGTGGTCGTGATGTTCATACGCTTTGGATTGACCGATCCTTTTACGAATCAAAACCGGGATAGACAGATCGATACATTCAACCTCCACATAAAAAAAATCTTTGAGACGATTCATGAGCTCGGGGGAAGTATCGCTCGAATCGATCCGTATAGAAGAGAGCATAAACTGCTGGTGCTGTTTGGTGCTCCGGTAAAACGTGAAAACAGTCCCCTCAAGGCGGCCAGTTGCGCTATCAGGCTGAGACAGGAGCATAACGACGATTTTCCACTCACGGTCGGAATGGCTTCCGGCAGTCTTTTTTGCGGCGAAGTCGGATCAGAGGTACGCAAGGAATATACCGTAATGGGCGAGACTGTAAACCTGGCGGCCAGGTTGATGGCACAGGCGAAACCGTCCGAAATCCTGCTCGACCAAAAATTGCGCGATGATCTGCCCGTGAGTATCGAAACTGGCAGGAGAGTTTTTGCCCTCAAGGGTGTCGGTCAAAACATAACGGCATTCAGTATCTCCGCGGTCAGCGAGGATTCATATCAAGCGAGTCCCGCACAAGCCATGGTCGGACGAAAAAACGACCTCTTGCAGATATGTAAAGAGTATCGTCAGACGATAAACGGTAACCTGCGTATCCTGTGTCTCAAGGGAGAAGCAGGCATGGGCAAAAGCAGTTTGATAACGAGTTTTGTCAACCAGTTCGCCGGCCTTGACAGTGTCCAGTTAGACTGCCACAATCAACTGCTGTTCGGTTCGAACTGGCCGGTGCGCCGCGTGATTTTCAGCCTCTTCGAAAGATCCCTGCAAAAGCAGAAGAAATCATTCGAACAATTCCTGAGCGACAATGTCGACAAGCGCTGGCTTCCGCTTCTGGCAGATATGTTCAGGTTCAAAATCGAGCAGACCTCATGGACTCGTGAACTGGAAAGTGAACTGTACCTGGAAAAAACCGGCCAGGTGATTCGAGATCTGATGCAAAAGCTGATCTCTTACCCGATAGTGATCGCGATCGATAATTTAGATCAAGCCGACACATTCGTTAAACGTATTTTTACGAAGCTGGCTGAATTGCCACACGATACTCCTCTCTTTCTGATTCTGGGTGGACGAGATTTATCGGACTTGGTGTTAAATTATGATATTGAAACTACTACTCTCATAAAACTCAAAGCGCCAGACACTGCGGTCTGGTGGGAATTCTTCGACACATCTTTTTACGGTGGCAGAAGAGAAAAAGAACTGTTTGGAAATCTTTTGAAGAGTTCAGCCGGCAACCCGCATTTCATCAGCGAATTCATCGCCCGCGCGCTGGAAAATAATGTGTTGTTCCGAAATCCGGTCAGCGGTTTGCTGGAAGCGGACCTTTCCTTATCCGAATACACGCTTCCAAACAGCCTGGAGGAGATTCAGCTCCAGCGTTTCGATAACCTGCCCGAGAACATGCGCAATATTCTCAAGACCGCCAGTGTTTCTTTGGGACCGGTCAACGCAGACCAGCTTCAGCGGGTCATGGAAACCGGTATGACTGAGATGATTGAATTTACCCTCACCGAGCTCGAAAAACGAGGTTTTCTGGTCTACGATCACAGCCGTATGAATTATGAGTTCAGCCACCAGTCACTCAAAAGCGCTATCTACTCCTGTCTGACAGAAAATCAACGCCGCCACTACCACGACAGTTACGGGCGGCTACTCGAGGATCGCAAACAAGCGGCACAAGCATCGCATCTGGCTGAACATTTCTACCATGCCGTGCATGACCACAAAGCATTCGAATATGCAATGATTGCCGGTCTGGAAGCGATTGGCATCCATAATCTGACTGATGCCGATAAATATTTCAATTATTGCCGACAGATCCTGAGACGCTCCGGGGTCTCAGAGTTCGATGAGTGCAAGCTTCTAAAATTCTATTCGCAATTTGCACAACTCTCGATTCGGCAGGGAAATTTTTCCAGAGCCTACCCCCTTTTACGGCAATGGCGCAGGTATGCCAGAGAACTCGGCCAGGCTGAAAAAGCCTTGCAGGCTTCTATTGAAACCGCACGCCTGTTGTGGCGTCAGTCACGCTACCTGCGAAGTCAAAAGATCCTCGACGCACTCGTAAACTGGCCTGAATTCGGAAATTATCCGAGGCTATATTGCCAGGCATTGACGATTATCGCGGAAATCCATCGCCGGCGCGGAGATTTTGAGAACGCCCTAAAGTCGTGCCAGGAGGCACTGGCTAAAGCCAGGCAGATAAATTATCCTGAGATGATCGCCGAGGCTGGAAACCTGCTGGGATTGGCGCTCTGGGGAGCCGGTAAACTCGATCAGGCCGCCCGGGCTTACAGCGCGAGTCTCGAGTTCGGACGACTGCATGAGGGCATGATGACTCAGGCACAGGTTTCCAACAACCTGGCTATCATCAACTGGGAGCAGGGAGATTTTATTGCTGCTCAAAAGCTTATGCATGCAGCGCTGGAGATCTTCAAGGATTTCGGCGATCGCCAAAAGGCGGCCTATACAGCCGGAAACCTTGCCGGGCTGGAGAAAATTTTCGGCAATTTCGAACCGGCTTCCAGCCTGCTTTTAGAAGCCGATCTGATTTTTCAAAA
>WJMC01000227.1 GCA_014728145.1 Candidatus Zixiibacteriota bacterium
GACAACATCACGATGGATGTTGAGCTTGTGAGTGACGTGGCGCTTGAGAAAGAGCTTCGCTTCGCGATCCGCGAGGGTGGACGCACTGTCGGTGCCGGCGTTGTAACTGAGATAACGGAGTAGACTTGATTTTTATATAAATACTCAGGTCTGTAGCTCAATTGGCTAGAGCACCGGTCTCCAAAACCGGGGGTTGGGGGTTCGAGTCCCTCCAGACCTGCAAATTGAAGGAATCATGAAGGAAAAAATCAGGACATATCTGAAGGAGACGATTGCCGAATTGAGGCAGGTCACCTGGCCGTCTAAAACTGAACTGGTCGGTTCGACGATCGTTACGGTGGTTTTCACACTGGTTCTGGCGGTTTTTATCTATGCCGTCGACAAGACGCTGGAAACTATCATATTTAGTATTCTCAGTCTCAGGGGATAGGGCGCTATGGGCGAATTACAGTGGTATGTAGTGCATACATATTCGGGCCATGAAGCCAAGGCCAAAAAGCTTTTAGAGAAAGAGGTCGAGCACCGCGGGCTGGAGGAATTGTTCGGCGAGATACTGGTTCCGGTTGAAAAAGTTACGGAGATGAGATCCGGTAAGAAGTCGACCCAGAACAAGAAGTTTCTGCCCAGTTACATTTTGATTCAGGTCGACCTCAACAACGAAACTCAGCACCTGGTTACCAGTACCCCGGGTATAACCTCGTTTGTAGGATCCGGCGGCAAGCCGGTTCCGATTACCGAAGCCGAGGCGAAACGGGTGATGGGGCAGATGGACAAGGCCAAGGCGATCGAGGAAGGTGAATTTCCCTTCAAAACCGGTGATGCTGTCAAGGTTACCGACGGTCCGTTTACTGATTTTTCCGGTTTCATCTCTGAAATAAATATGGAACGTAAGAAAGCAAAAGTAATGGTATCTATATTCGGCAGACCGACTCCGGTGGAGCTGGATTTTCTGCAAATAGGAGCTGCTACGTAGGAGTGCAGTATGGCTAAAAAAGTAACTGGATTCATAAAACTACAGATTCCGGCCGGAAGCGCCAACCCGGCTCCGCCGGTAGGACCGGCGCTGGGCCAGCATGGCGTCAATATCATGGAATTCTGTAAAGCGTTTAACGCGAGAACTCAGAAGCAGGCTGGTAATATCATCCCGGTGGTGATTACAGTCTACCAGGATAAATCTTTTACATTCATAACCAAGACGCCTCCAGCGGCAGATCTTTTACGCAAGGCCGCCAAGCTGAAAAAAGCATCGTCGGTTCCCAATCGTGACAAGGTCGGATCTGTGACCCTCAAGCAAGTGCGCGAGATAGCGGAGATGAAGATGCCGGATTTGAATGCGGCGGATGTCGAGGCGGCGATGAAGATGGTGGCCGGAACGGCCCGCAGTATGGGTATAGAGGTCGTCAGTTAAACCTATAAGAGGCAGTCATGAAAGCTGGAAAAAACTATAAAAATTTCAGAGAAAAAGTGGACAGCCGCACCGCTTATGGTATCGATGACGCGGTAAAGCTTATCAAGGAAGGCGCTTATGCCAAGTTCGATGAATCGATCGAATTTGCGCTCAGGCTGGGAGTCGACCCCCGAAAATCCGACCAGATGGTACGTGGTACTGTCGTGCTCCCGCACGGTACCGGCAAAAGAGTCCGTGTGCTGGCGATGGCCAAGGGTGAGAAGGTGAAAGAAGCCGAGGATGCCGGGGCTGATTATGTCGGCCTGGAGGATCTGGCCGAAAAGATTCAGGGCGGATGGTTTGATTTCGATGTCGCTGTGGCGACACCGGATGTCATGAATGTGATGGGGAAACTGGGTAAACTGTTGGGGCCACGAGGTTTGATGCCCAACCCTAAATCCGGAACGGTAACTTTCGATATCGGCAAGGCCGTCCAGGATATCAAAAAGGGCAAGATCTCTTATAGAGTTGATAAGGCCGGCAATGTGCATGCTTCCATTGGTAAAGTATCATTTGATGAAAATAAGATAAAGGCGAATGCCCTGGCTTTTCTGGATGCCATCCTGCGTGCCAAACCAGCCGCGGCCAAGGGGCAGTACCTGAAACATATCTCGATCTGTTCCACCATGGGAGTGGGAATCAAACTCCACCCCGCCCAGCTGGTGGCCGAACTCAAGACCTGATCGATTGGAGAGGTTAGTCATGTTAAAGCGTTCTGAAAAAGAGGATGTGGTTCAAGAACTGGGCGAGCTGTTCGATAATTCCCAGAGCATATTTGTGACCGATTATCTCGGTCTGACGGTAGAACAGATGACCGATCTGCGCAAGAAACTGCGCGACAATGAAATCAAGTACCGGGTTGCCAAAAACACACTGCTCAGGATTGTAGCCAAGCAGAAGGGTTATGAAAAGCTGGTTGATTTTTTCACCGGCCCAACCGCGATCGCATTCGGCACTGAAGATCCGACTGTTCCTGCCAAGACCCTCTATGATTTTAAAAAAGATATTGCCAAAGATGTTGGTAAACCCGAGGTCAAAGCGTTTTTTGCAGACGGTGTCATTTATGACGCTGACAAGCTCAAAGAGCTGGCAGAGTTGCCCTCCAAGGAGGAGTTGATTGCCAAGGTCGTAGGATCTATTGGAGCTCCGCTTTCAAATTTGGTGGGTACTCTGGACGGGCTTTTGAGAGAGCTGTGTGTGACAATCGATCAAATAGCACAACAAAAAGAAAGTTAATCTGCTTCTAAGCCATAAATGAACCAGACTGCCGGAAGCGGGTAGAAACTACCCGGAGGCAACTTGCGGCGGCCGAGTAAACGTTAGGGAGTATGTTCGATGAGTGAAGCAACTGATAAGATAATTGAAGAAATTGATAAGCTGACTGTTATGGAGCTGGCTGACCTTTCCAAGGCTCTGCAGGAGAAATATGGTGTTTCTGCTGCTGCCCCTGTGGCCGCAGTGGCGGCTGCCCCCGGTGCTGGTGGCGGGGAAGCGGAGGAAGAAAAGACCGAGTTTGACGTCGTGCTGGAAGCTGTCGGCGATAAGAAAATCCAGGTCATTAAAGTCGTCCGCGAACTGACCAGCCTGGGCTTGAAGGAAGCCAAGCAGTTAGTCGATGGCGCACCCAACAAGGTCAAGGAGGGTGTGGACAAGGAAGAAGCCGAAGCGGCCAAGGCCAAGCTCGAAGAAGTCGGCGCATCTATTAAAATAGACTAAGGATTTACCCCGGAACTTTAACGGGGTAAATCCCGTTATGTCTGTCGATTGTGAAGGGTGACTTAAACGGAATGGAATACCGTACCCGAACGTGAGTATTCACCCGGCTAAAATTGCGAAATCACATAAAGGCTTTTTCAAAGATGAAAAAGCCTTGTGGGATTGTTTTGTTTTTTTGGGGATAGGGCTTTTTGCTCTTTGACATTTTATAAGGAGTGTTTGCTTTGGCTAAAGTAACACCGGTTGAAAGAATCTCTTTTTCAAAACTGACCTCTCCTTCTGAGATGCCTAATCTTCTGGAGGTTCAGCTCAATTCCTACAGGGAATTTTTGCAGGCTGAAATGCCTCCGGCCGAGAGGAAAAATCAGGGGCTCGAGAGGATCTTCAATGAAATCTTCCCGGTCACGGATGTGCACGAGAATTACACCCTCGAGTTCGTCCGTTACCAGATAGGATCTCCGCGCTATACGATCGAGGAGTGCCAGGAGCGCAACATGACTCATTCCGCTCCACTCAAGGCGACTTTGCGATTGATTGCCAAGGAACAGGAAGGCAAAACCAAGGAAGTCAAGGATATCATCGAACAGGATGTTTTTCTTGGCGATTTACCACTTATCACTCCCGGCGGAACGTTTGTGATTAACGGTGCCGAAAGGGTAGTGGTCAATCAGCTTCACAGGTCACCGGGCGTGTCCTTTGACGATGACATTCATCCCAACGGCAAAAGGCTGTTTTTGTCGCGCATCATACCGTTTCGCGGCTCCTGGGTTGAATTTACGATCGATATCAACGACATCATGTTCGTGCATATCGACTCGCGTCGTAAGTTCCCGGTTACGACCTTCTTGCGTGCCTTGGGATTTTCCACCAATGAAGATTTGATAAATGAATTTTACGAGCTGAAAAAATTTAGGCTGACTTCCAAGAACGGCGCTGAACTGACGGGTATGACCCTCGCGGAACCGATTATCGATACCGAGACCGGCGAAATCATCATGGATGCCGGCCAGGATTTCACAGAAGAACTGATCGAAAAACTCCAGGATCAGAAAATCAAGTCGTTCAAAATTCTAGCAGATGAAATTCCTGCTGAAAAGAAAGTTATCTTCAACACTTTAGTCAAAGACCAGACCTCTTCGAGCGAGGAAGCCCTGTTCAAGATGTATTCCCTGATTCGTCCCGGCGACGCTCCCACTCTGGAGCTTGCCAAAAACCTGATCGAAAATATGTTCTTCTCCGAGAAACGTTATGATCTCGGTGAAGTCGGCCGGTACATGATTAACCAGAGACTGGGTCTGGATGTCCCCCTGGAGCAGACCGTACTGGATATCAAGGATTTCGTGGCCATTATAAAGTACCTGATCAACCTGCGTGCCGGTGACGGTTATATCGACGATATCGATCATCTGGGCAATCGTCGCGCTCGTACAGTCGGGGAACTTCTTTCCAACCTGTTCTCGGTCGGTCTTTCGCGTGTGGCCCGCACGATTCGCGAACGGATGAGCCTTAAAGATGCTGAGAGCATTACGCCTCATGACCTCGTCAATGCCCGGACTGTCTCAGCTGTTGTGGATACCTTTTTCGGATCCTCTCAGCTTTCGCAGTTTATGGATCAGACCAATCCGCTTTCGGAGCTTACTCATAAGCGTCGACTTTCCGCACTCGGTCCCGGAGGTCTGACCCGTGAACGGGCTGGATTCGAGGTGCGCGATGTGCATCATACGCATTATGGACGTTTGTGTCCGATCGAAACGCCTGAGGGCCCCAATATCGGATTGATCGCGTCTCTGGCGACATACGCCCGGATCAATCGCTATGGATTTCTTGAGACGCCCTACCGCAAATGTGAGAACGGCAAAGTCACTGATGAATTAGTTTATATGACCGCCGACGAGGAGGACAAGTATAAGATCGCGCAGGCCAACGAGCCTCTGGATGAAAAGGGACGATTCGTACACAAGAACATTACCCTTCGGCATCGAAGTGACTACCCTGTGGTGTCTCCCGAGGAAGTCAATTATATGGATGTCTCACC
>WJMC01000228.1 GCA_014728145.1 Candidatus Zixiibacteriota bacterium
AATCATGACGCCCTGGCGGAGCAGATGGCGCTCAAGTACACGCTCGATGAGCAGACATTATTTACTGGAATAAAGAAGCTGATGCCGGGGTATTCGCTGACCTGCCAGAACAGCAAAATCGATCTGCGAAAGTACTGGGATATAGTTTACCAGTCGCCTGCCGGGGGGATGTCGGAACGTGATTATGTCGACAGGTTTCTGGAATTGTTCGACGAATCGGTTAGACTGCGCTTGATGGCAGATGTGCCATTGGGGATGTTTCTCTCGGGTGGAATCGATTCATCGGCAATCGCGGCCCGCATGAGCCGGATGGTCAATCGCCCGATCGAGACCTTCTCGGTAGCTTTCAAGGAACGCGCTTTTAATGAATTCGAGTATTCCCGCATGAGCGCTGAGCAGTGCGGGGCTGTGCGCCATGAAGTCACAATGGCTCCCGCACAGTTTTTCGATCACCTTCCCCGCATGATCTGGCATGAGGACGAACCGATCGCTCACCCTTCATCGATCGCACTGTATTTCGTCGCCAAACTTGCCAGCGATCATGTCAAAGTAGTATTGACAGGTGAGGGCTCCGACGAGTTGTTGGGGGGCTATGAGCGCTATTACCAGACTATCTATAACTTGATGGCTGGGAAATTCATTCCCCGACCGGTACGCAGGCATATCTTCAAACCGCTGGTCGATATTCTACCCGATAAGTTTCCGTACAAGAACAAGGCGATTAGGACCACGGTTTATCTCGACAGCGATCTGGACACAATATTTTTGGATAATTACTCGACTTTCTCGCGAGCGATGCAGGAATCGCTTTACGGAGAAGGTGTGCTCAACGGATACAATTTCGACCGGCTCTACAGCGGATACCACAGCTATTACCGTATGAACAACGCGCGAGGTATGCTCGATCGGATTTTATATGCTGATATCAAGACCTATCTTTTGGAGCTGTTGATGAAACAGGACCAGATGTCGATGGCGGCCTCGATCGAAAGCCGGGTGCCGTTTCTGGATCACAGGCTGGTCGAATTTACCGCTTCACTTCCGCGCGAGATGAAAATCAAGGGGTTCGACACCAAGCGGATCCTGAGGATGGCAATGAAGGATCGCATACCTGAGCCGATTTTGTCGCGATCCAAAAAAGGCTTTCCAGTTCCGATCGCAAAATGGTTCAGGGGAGAATACAAAGATTATGCGCGTGATATCCTGTTCGACCATAGAACCGCACAGCGGGGTATTTTCCGCCCGGAAGCTGTCGAACATATCTGGAACAAGCATCAGAGCGGAGATCGTAACTTCTCCGACCAGATCTGGACTTTATTGAACTTCGAGTTGTGGCAGAGGATTTACCTCGAAAAAGAGGATCCATCATCACTCACACCGGCCTGATTCCGGGAAAGCAGGGTAGAATGAAAATTCTATGGATTAAATCAGATTATCTCTATCCGGCGGACACCGGGGGCAAGATTCGAAGCTATAATATCCTCAAAAACCTGGCGAAAAAGCATCAGGTCAGCTACCTGTGCCTGGCCGACGAGGAACCGTCACAGGAAGCGCTCGATCACTTGCGAAGTTTTTGCGAGCGGGTAGACTATGTTCGCTTCAATCCCGAGAAAAAATTCAGTCCGCGGTTTTATCTGAAACTGTTGTTAAACCTGTTTTCACCCCGACCGTACGTGATAAACAAATACCTGAATTCTGAGATAACCCGGGAAATCGAGAGGAGATACAAATCTGGTGATTTCGATCTTCTGCTCTGTGATTTTTTGGAAATGTCGATCAATACGTTGCCGTTAAATGATATACCCAAGGTGATTTTTCAGCACAATGTCGAATCCGAGATCTGGCGCAGGCATTACCAGACCAATCGCAACCTGTTGAAGAAAGCTTATCTTTTCCTCGAATACCGTAAATTCAGAAGCTACGAAAAATTGGCCTGTGCTCTTTTCGACAATGTCCTGGTGGTGTCGGAATCCGACGCGCGTATTCATCGGCAGGAATTTGGAATCGATAAGGTCAGCACTATACCTACCGGGGTGGATACTGAATACTTCAGCCCGCACCCGGAAAAAATGGAAAAACACAATATCACTTTTGTCGGCTCGATGGACTGGCTTCCGAACCAGGATGCGATGGAATATTTTATTACGGAAATATATCCTAAATTAAAGTTGAAAAAACGGAATGTTAAGTTATATATTGTCGGCAGGCGTCCACCGGAGAAAATCGTCAGGATGGGTGAAGCGGATGATTCCGTTAAGGTTACCGGTACTGTCGACGATGTCAGGCCGTATGTCGACCGGGCCCGGGTGTATATCGTACCGATTCGAATCGGGGGAGGAACCCGGATTAAGATTTTCGAAGCCCTGGCCCAGAAGAAGGCGGTAGTCTCGACCACTGTCGGTGCCGAGGGGCTACCGCTCGCTGATGGGCGCGAGATCCTGATACGCGATGATCCGGACGATTTTGCCGATACCGTCTCTAAGCTGATCGAGGATGATGATCTGCTGGACAAAATCGCCTCCGGAGGACATTCTCTGGTAACCCGGAAGTATAACTGGAAGGAAGTGGCAAAGAGCTTCGCTACCGCGCTCAGGGAAGCAGTAAAAAACGCCGCAGGGAAGGACGCGGCAACTCGTGAGGAGTGACGACACCATGAAAATTTCTGTATTCGGAATGGGATATGTCGGATGTGTTTCGGCCGCCTGCCTGGCCGATCAGGGCCATGATGTAATCGGCGTGGATATCAACCGTGATAAAATCGAATTGATCAATATCGGCAAGTCTCCGATTATCGAGGAAGGAATGAACGACCTGGTCAACCGGGTGGTCGAAAGCGGGAAGTTGAAGGCTTCGTTCGACGCCAAACAAGCGATCAATGAGACCGACCTGACAATGATCACGGTCGGCACGCCTTCGCGCGATAACGGTGATTTGGATTTAACTTATGTCCAGAGGGTGGCGACCAAGATCGGTCAGCTTCTGGCTAACAAGGATAGTTTTCATACGATCGTGATGCGTTCCACGGTGCTTCCGGGCACTACCGAGGAGATGCTGATCCCGGCTATCGAAGAAGCCTCCGGCAAGAAAGTCTATGTCGATTTCGATGTCTTTTTCAATCCGGAGTTTCTGCGTGAAGGCAGTTCGATCAAGGATTTTTACAATCCCCCATTTACTGTAATCGGCGCCCAGGATACCGGCGCGACCGCGAAACTCGATGAACTCTACGGATTTCTGGACGCTCCGATATATAAGACTTCGCTTAAGTCAGCGGAAATGCTGAAATATATCAACAACACTTTCCACGGGCTCAAAGTAGCGTTTGCCAACGAGGTCGGCAGGCTCTGCAAGCGACTCGGGGTCGATTCCCATGAGGTCATGCACCTCTTCTGCCAGGATACAAAACAGAACCTTTCGGAATACTACCTCAAGCCGGGCTTTGCTTTCGGGGGATCCTGTCTGCCGAAGGATATCCGTGCGCTTAAATATAAATCCAAGTCAATCGATGCCCATACCGGTGTGATCGACGCGATCATGGATTCGAATCGTGCCCAGGTCGATGAAGCCCTCAGGATGGTCTATGATTCCGGCAGTAAGAAAGTCGGTTTCCTGGGATTGGCTTTCAAACAGGGTACTGATGACCTGCGTGAATCACCTTTGGTCGAGATGGCCGAAACGTTGATCGGCAAAGGCTACGAATTATATATTTATGACAAGAACGTTATTGTAGCCAAGCTGACCGGTTCGAACAAAGCTTATATAGAAAAAGAGATCCCGCATATCTCAAGCCTTCTGGCCAGTTCCATCGAGGAGGTTTTTAACCTGGCCGATGTGGTCGTGATCGGATCCAGAGATCCTGATTTCGAGTATATCGCTCGTATGGATACCGACAAAATAATTATCGACCTGGTCAGGATTGTGGATGATCTCTCCAACCTCGCTCCCGGTTACCGGGGGTTATGCTGGTGATCCGATGGCATCGACTCTGCCGTTTATAACGATAATTCTGCCGGTTTACAACGAAGCTCGCTTTATCGCCCGCACCCTCGAGCAGATAGCCTCCCAGGACTACCCCAGAGATCGCTACGAGGTCCTGGTGGTGGACGGGATGTCATCTGACGATACTGTCAAAATCGCGTTATCAATGCAACATGAGTTCGAGAATTTCCGGGTCATAGAGAACCATAAAAGACGCTCCAGCTCGGCCCGCAATCTCGGTTTCAAAGAGGGCAGAGGCGATTATTATATGATTATCGATGGTCATGTATATATAGCCGGAAGGGGTTTGCTCAAAGATGTTGCTGAGATATTTACGGAAAAAGATTACCATGTACTCGCCCGCCCGCAACCCTTGACCCCGCCCGACAACAGTTTTTTCCAGAACGCGGTCGCTTACGCACGTGAATCGGTTATCGGGCACGGCACCGACTCCACGATCTACAATATGGAATATGAAGGCGAGGTCAATCCATCTTCGTCGGGAGCGATGTATTCACGTGAGGTCATCGAAAAAGTAGGCTATGTCGATGAAGGCTTCGATGCCGCCGAGGATTATGAGCATAACTATCGAATCGGACAGGCGGGATTCAGGGCATATTTCAGTCCCCGGCTGGCTGTATATTATTACCCGCGCGAGAGCCTGGGGAGTCTGTTTGCGCAGATGGCGCGCTATGGCCTGGGGCGTTTCCGGATGTGGCGCAAGCACAAAGCGTTATCTTCGGGAGTTATGGCCCCGCCGGTATTTTTTCTTACAATCTTGGTGACAACTTTCCTGTCACTTCTGATGTCCGAAGTATGGATTATTCCGGCTTTGATGCTGGCTGGCTACCTGGCAGTGATTACAGCGGGTTCTGTTTTCGTGAGTATGAAACGAGGCTTCAGGTATCTGCTGTTGTTTCCGTTTATTTACCTGATGATCCATCTCGGTTTAGCCTGGGGATTTGTTAGCGGTATGTTTAAGAGGAACCGTACAACTGAAGTAAGTCTTTAAAAAAGACTCCTTTTATTGTTTTTTTATGTTGTC
>WJMC01000229.1 GCA_014728145.1 Candidatus Zixiibacteriota bacterium
AGTTCACCATCCTGGCGCCCCGTCAAGCAGGCAGGATCAGAAAAATTGCAGAAGAAAATGATAATAACGGTGAATGGCATGATGTCCCCGAGGCTTCGGTAGATCCGCGCCGTGCTTATCTATGTCGACTGCCCTCTGGTCGCAGTATTAATATCTTCTTCTATGACGGTCGAATTGCGCAGGATATCGCCTTCGGAGATCTCTTGAAAAACGGCGAGCAGTTCGCCAACCGTCTGCTTTCAGCCTTCGGCGAAGACACCGAGGAAAACCAGGTGGTGCATATCGCCACTGACGGTGAAACCTACGGCCATCACCAGACTCATGGCGACATGGCACTGGCTTATTGTCTCTATTATCTCGAAAATGAGGAAACGGTCAGGTTGACAAACTACGGAGAGTTTCTCGAGAACAATCCACCGCGCTACGAGGTCGAAATCGTAGAGAACTCATCCTGGAGCTGTATTCACGGCGTCGAACGCTGGCGCAATGACTGTGGCTGTTCCTCCGGTATGCATTCCGGATGGAACCAGAAATGGCGCGCTCCCCTTCGCGGAGCCCTGGACTGGTTGCGCGATAACCTGACCGAAATCTATGATGACCAGGTAAAAAAACTGATCGAGGAACCCTGGAGCGCGCGTGATGAGTACATCCGTATTATCCTTAACCGCGCCGATGAAAATATAAGCAACTTTTTTGAGAAACATGGAATCGGAAAATTCGAACATGATGAAAAAGTCAGGGTGCTTCAGCTTCTGGAGATGCAGAGACACGCGATGCTTATGTACACCAGTTGCGGATGGTTCTTTGACGAGGTCTCGGGGCTCGAGACTGTGCAGGTGATCCAGTATGCCGCCCGCGCGATTCAGCTCGCCCGCGATGTCAGCGGGATAAATCTCGAGGATGCTTTCAAGGGCCTTCTCAAACGGGTACCCTCGAACCTCTCCGAGCATGAAAATGCCGCTCATGTTTACGACAAGTATATCGAACCGAGTGTACTTGACCTGTTACGGGTCGGGGCTCATTACGGCATCAGCTCATTGTTTAAAGAGTTCGACGAGGAGGACAAGATCTACGCCTATTCTGTGGCAGGCAGGATACATGATCGTTCCGAAGTCGGCCGACAGAAACTGGCGATCGGTACGGTGGATATACGTTCCGATATCACCTGGAAACACGAGCAGATTGCATTCGCCGCGTTGCACCTGGGAGGGCACAATATTTTAAGCGGAGCCCTGCCCAAAATGAATGAGGATGTCGAAAAACAGATGGTATCATCTGTGCATGACAGCTTCATGAACAACGATATCTCCGAAGTCTTTCACCAGATCGATGAGTTCTTCGAAAACAACACTTTCTCACTCAAGCATCTCTTTAAGAATGAGCAACGATTGATTATCAGCGAACTGCTGGAGACGAGTTCGAGCGATGTCTACAATTCATTCAGCCAGCTCTATGACAGCCAGTATCCGGTTGTGCGGGCGCTCTCGGGATTGAACATGCCGCTTCCGGATTATATGTCGATGCTGATGAAGTTCATCCTCAACACGAATATTCGAAGGCACCTGAAACAGGAGCAGATAGATTTCGTTCAGCTTGACCGCGATGTGGAGGAAATTCTGCGCTGGTCGCTTGATGTCGATCGGACCACTCTCAGCTACCTTGCATCAGAAAAAATCAACGGACTGACCTCGATCTGGAAAGACAACCCGGAAAACATTGAGCCGATGGAAACTGCCAATTCCCTGCTCCAGATCCTGAAGGCTCTGAATCTTGATTTGAATATGTGGAAATCGCAGGTACGTTATTTCACGATTGGAAAGAAGTTCTATCCGCAAATGAGCAACAAGTCTGACGGTGGCAATGTTGATGCTCAAAAATGGCTCAAACAGTTCAGGCAACTGGGCGATCACCTGAGGGTCAAAATCGCATGAGACCAAAATTCAATTCGACATACAGGTTACAATTTAACCCCGAATTCAAATTCACGGACGCTCATGAAGTCATTGACTACTTAGCTCGGCTTGGAATCACGGCGGTCTATGCTTCTCCGATTTTTCATGCCCGCAGGGGCAGTACGCACGGTTACGATATAGTCGATCATCGTTCAGTAAATCCGGACCTGGGGAGCGAACAGGAATTCCGCAAGTTAAATTTCAAGGCACATCAGAACGGTCTGGCCTGGCTTCAGGATATAGTCCCCAACCATATGGCGATCGATTCGACCAACACCATGTTGATGGATATATTCGAGGCCGGCGAAGACTCACGTTACTATGACTTCTTTGAAATCGACTGGAATCATCCCTATGAAAACATGCATGGCAAGATGCTGGTCCCGCTTTTGGGCAAGCTTTATGCCGAATGCCTGGCCGATGGTGAAATCCAGCTCGGCTACGATCTCGACGGATTGAGCATAAACTACTACGATGTCCGCTTACCACTGCGGATTCAGTCGTACCCGGCGGTTTTCAGGCGCGATATCGACCGGCTCGAAAATGAGCTGGGCGGCAACAATTCCGATTTCTTGAAATTTCTGGGGACACTGCATTTGATCGAAACGATTTCTTCAGAGGACGGGCGCGACGCTTTCTACCGTCAGGTCCGCCATGTCAAACGAATCCTCTTCAATCTTTACAGTGAGAATGAGACGGTGCGTCACTTTGTCGATGATAATATCGCTTTCTTCAACGGCGATGACAATGGCGGTCGGGACGCTCTGGACTGGCTGATATCGGAGCAGTTGTTTCGGCTCTCGTTCTGGAAAGTCGCTACTGAGGAAATCAATTACCGGCGATTCTTTACGGTCAATGACCTGATCTCGGTCAATATCGAAAAAGAGGAAGTTTTCAACTATACTCATGACTTCGTTTTCAGGTACCTCTCTGAGGGACATTTCGACGGTCTCAGGATCGATCATATCGACGGCCTCTTCGACCCGGAAACGTACTTGCGCAGGTTGCGAGAGAGAACCGGTGAGACTTATATCGTCATAGAAAAGATTCTCGAAGAAGATGAGCGCCTGCCCGCCGACTGGCCGATCGAAGGTACCACCGGCTACGAGTTCCTGAATAATCTTAATTCCATATTCTGTGACAATCGAAACCGCAGTGAATTCAGCAAGCTCTATTACAAGTATACCGGCCTGAGTAAAAGCTACGAAGAGATTTTACATGACAAAAAGAAACTGATTATCGAAAAGCACATGGCTGGCAATATCGACAACCTGGCGCAATTCATTAAGCGAATATCGAGCCAGGATCGCTACGGGCAGGATATTACCCTGTTCGGGCTCAAGCGCGCACTGGTCGAGCTGATTGCCTGTTTCCCGGTTTACCGCACGTATATCAATAACGAGTCTCCATGTGAAACCGACCGTGAAATAATCGATGAGGCGATAAATTCAGCACGCGAAAAGAATCCCGACCTGTATTATGAACTCCGGTTCATCGAGAAGTTTTTGCTTTTGAAGTTCGATGATTCAACAGACAAAGAGGAGCGCCAGAGATGGCTTCGGGTGATCATGAGCTTCCAGCAGTTCACCGGCCCGGTTATGGCCAAGGGATTTGAGGATACGATGTTGTACATCTATAACCGTTTGACAGCCTTGAATGAAGTCGGTTCCAATCCCAACCGGTTTGGGGTCTCCGTGGATGAATTCCATAAATTCAATTCCGCACGCACCGACGAATTTCCGCTTTCCTTGAGTGCTACATCAACTCACGATACCAAGCGCGGAGAGGATACCCGTGCCAGGATACTGGTCTTGTCGGAGATACCGTCTGAATGGGACCATAATCTCAAGACGTACAGCCGTATCAACCGCTCCAAGAAAAAGAAAGTGAGTCACAGGTATGCTCCGGATCGCAACGACGAGTATTTCCTGTATCAAACTCTTCTGGGTACTTACCCCTTCGAAGTTGATCTCGAGGATTACAAAACCCGTATAAAAGAATATGTCATCAAAGCGGTCCGTGAAGCCAAGGTACATACCGCCTGGATCAAGCCGGACAATGAATATGAAGAAGCTTACCTGGCGTTTATCGACAAGATCTTTGAAGATCAGCGCTTCTTCGATGAATTTATTCCGTTTCAACAGAAGGTCGCCGGATATGGCGTCTTCAATTCCCTGGCGCAGGTATTGATGAAGATGACTGCTCCGGGCCTGCCCGATTTCTACCAGGGGTGCGAGTACTGGGACCTGACTTTGGTCGACCCGGACAACCGTCGTCAGGTCGATTTCAAAACCCGGTCAAAATCACTACAGGAAATAACCGCAGGCTTTGAAAAAGAGCCTGAAAAACTGCTCGCCGATCTTATTGAGAACAGGACCGATGGGAGAATCAAGCAGTTTCTGATTCATCGGGCATTATCAGAACGTAACCGTCGCCCGGAGCTGTACTTGTATGGTGATTATATACCGCTGGAATGTGCGGGTCAGTTTGCGGACAACGTAATCGCTTTCGCCCGGCGCAGGCAGTCAGATTTCGCTCTGACGATTGTACCGCGCTTTTTTAGCAGGTTGATGCGCGAGGATGAATTACCGATGAAAAAAGATGCTTTCAAAGATACAGTTTTGAAAATACCTGATGATTTTCCCTCCGAATGGGTCGATATGATTAGCAGGGAATATCATAGAGATGTTAAAGATACAATGCCGCTCGGAGATATACTGAATAGTTTTCCGGTCGCGCTACTTGCAAACGAGGAGGAAGGATGATTAACAGGGCAAGCGGTGTCCTGATGCATATTTCATCGCTGGCATCGCCCTTCGGAATCGGTGATTTCGGCCCGGAAGCTTATCGCTTCGCCGATTTTTTACATAACTCGGGTCAATCCGTATGGCAGGTTCTGCCATTGACTCCAACCGATCCCGCCCATGGCAGCTCGCCCTATTCGAGCGCTTCATCGGCTGCCCTGAGCCCGTGGCTTTTGAGCCCCGAACTCATGGTCGAGGATGGCTTCTTGTCGGATGATGACCTTTCCGAGCTTCCAGCTTTTGAAGCCGGGGAAGTCAATTACGAGGCGGTCGCCAAACATAAGACCGTGCTTCTGGATAAAGCCTTCGAACGCTTCAAAAACAAAGCTGACCGGACGGACTTCGATCATTTCTGCCGTGAGAATTCTTACTGGCTGGAAGACTTCGCTCTGTTCATGATCCTGAAGCGCAAGTTCAACGGAACGGTCTGGAACCTATGGCCGGTAGAATACCGCGATCGTCACGATGAAGCCCTGGAGTCAGCGCGCACAGAATATTCCGACCGGCTTTTGCGAGAGAAGATGATCCAGTATCTCTGTTTCAGCCAGTGGCTCAACCTCAAGAAGTACTGCAATCACAAGGGCATCCAGTTATTCGGCGATATACCGATCTATGTCAATTTCGACAGCGCCGATGTCTGGAAAAATCCGCATATATTCAAGCTCTCCGATGACAAGCACCCGACTTTGGTGGCAGGTGTACCGCCCGATTATTTCAGCGAAACCGGCCAGTTATGGGGCAATCCGGTTTACAACTGGGATGTGCTCAAACAGGAAAATTACCGTTGGTGGATCGAACGCCTGCGTCACAATTTCAAGCTGTACAATATGATCAGGATCGATCATTTTCGTGGTCTGGTCGCTTACTGGGAAGTGCCCGCCGGGGAGGAAACCGCGATCAATGGGAAATGGGTCAAGGTGCCGGTCAGGGACTTTTTCGACACTATCATGAAGCATTTCTTCCTGCCTCCGATCATCGCCGAAGACCTCGGCATGATCACCGCAGATGTACGCGAAATTTTGAAAA
>WJMC01000230.1 GCA_014728145.1 Candidatus Zixiibacteriota bacterium
TCTACCTTGATGTAATATCGACATAAATTCTGAATAAATGAACTAATCCATACAAAAAGTATCTGTCAAAACACTTTCATGCTTGTAAGTTATTGCATTGCTATACAATACAAACAATAATGGTGAATTTATAACATTTTAAAAGTTAACCCGGTTTTCACTAAGCCCATACCCTGTTAATACCCTCATAACTGAGAAACGAAAATCTCTCAGCCATACTAAAAATCAATCGGAATGAACCTTACAAGATGAAGTTTTTTAGCGGTCTTAGATCAAAGCATCCTGGTGCTGGACAATAATTGAACAGGAAGTTAACATCTGCGTGTGTCTAAATGTTTGTGGCAGGGTTGTTTACCTTTTTGATCCGAACAACACTGAATCGAGTGAGTAGCGGTTGTAATTCAATAGCGCGATATCGAGTCCCAAAAGTATAATATAGGGGATATTGCGGGCGACCTTTTCGCTTTCGCCTGCCACTGCCAGGCCGAAGTTCAAACTCACCATGAAAAGCCCCAGAAGATATAATGCCGGCCGTGTGAAAAGCCCGACTGCCACAAGCAACCCCAGGCCGAATTCGGCTACCGGAGTGATATACGCGAAACCGCTCACCATGAATCCGGGTAGCCAGGTCTCGGAGAATTTATCCTGCATATACCCCACCACGCCAGAGTAATTCATGAACTTGTTGAGGCCGTAGATCAAGAATGTGATCCCGACTCCGAGCCTCATAACCAGAAACGCGAACGACAGGTCTTTCTCACGTAGATTCATAATATACTCCCGTAAAATTACCTCAAGGCCAGATTTCGATTTATAGAGTGTTACGAGGACTGGATTGTTCCCAAATAAAAATCGGGGTGAGAGGATTTGAACCTCCGACATCTTGCTCCCAAAGCAAGCGCGCTACCGGACTGCGCCACACCCCGAATCGATCTAAAAAAGAAGATTTAATCCCGGCTGTCAAGTTCTGTGTTCGTTTTTGCTTGTTTTAAGATCAACCTGGGATATATTCCGGTCTATGATTCGGCATATATTGATTTTCGGTACAGCGGCTCTTTTACTTATCCTGATAATCGCCTCTTTAACCACGTCACCCTTTTTATGGGGGCTCAATCATGCCGGTTTTTTGCCAGTCTGGATCATCATCCTGACGATCGCAACCAGCGTACTGGGATGGCTGATCTTTACCGGTTACGCGATAAAAGATGAATCATCCACTAAAACAAGGACCCCGTCATTTACCAGAATTTTGATTTTGGCAGGGGTTTTACTGGTACTGATTGGATTGATGTACTCGTTTCAATCGGCTACCGCCTTATGGGGCGACGGTTACCTGCGGGCCGATGAAATCGACAACGGGCGCATGTTGCATTTCACCGAACCGCTCGACAAATTCGTGCAATTCATGCTCTATTACGGCTTCACGCAGGAGGCCGGATTTTCTTCGGAGGACAGCCATCGTATTGTTTCGATCTTTGGCGGAGTACTCTATTTTTTGCTGTCATTTTGGTTTTTAGGCCGGTATCCCGACAGCAGGTTTGAACGTTTCCTGTATGGCGGACTGCTGTTTTTCAGCGGTCTGATCCAGCTGTTTTTCGGCTATGTCGAAAGCTACAGCCTCTCCACACCGCTTTTTCTGACCGCGTTGGGTACAGCACTGATACGCCTGAAAAACGGCCAGAGCATACTACCCGCGTCAATCCTGTATTTTATCGCCTGCCTGTTTCATATGTCGCTGGCAGTCTATTTCCCCGCCTTTCTGGTTGTTGCGATCCTGCAATGGAAAAAACATAAGCAGACTGCTGACAGATTCAGCCTGATCGCGACCGCCCTGATTCCGGCTTTGCTGGCGGTAATTCTGCTGGCAGTCCGTAGTACCCAGGAAGTTGGCAAACTTGAAATCAACTGGTTCGAGTACCTGTTTTTATCGTTTCTTCCCAATCAGACCGGCTACTGGATATTCTCAGCGACTCATATTCTCGATATATTGAACGAGTTGCTTTTGGTGGCGCCGACGGGGATTGTTCTGTTAGTAGCTTTTCTGCGACCGAAACGCCTCGAAAAATCAATGGAATTTATCTTTTTAGCGATCCTTTGCGTGTGCGGCCTGATGTTCATGTTACTTTTCAACACCTCCTTCGCCCTGGCACGCGACTGGGATCTATTCAGTTCGATCGCGCTTCCAGTTAACCTGCTGGCAGGTTATGTGACAATTCAACACCTGAGGGATAAAAAACGTTTCGATCTCAGGCTGATATTTCTGCCGTTGCTTCCGGCAGTTTGGATAACTGTCAGTTTCGTGCTCACCAACTCCCGCCAGGAAGCTACCGTCGACCGCTATGAGACAGCGATCGAGATGACCGAATACGGACGTCATCTCAACCTGGAAGCGCTGGCCTCGTACTATAAAGCGGTCGATAATGATACTCGTTATATCGAACTGCTCGAGGAAGCTCAAAAATACCAGAATAATCCGCGTTACCTGTTCAAAATCGGCCATACCAAGCTATCAGAAGGCAAACCGGCGGAGGCTCTGGATTATTTTTTCGAAGCGCTCGAGATTGACCCCGATTACGTTTCCGCCCTGCAGTATGTCGCCATGACCTACGCTTCCCTGGGCAAAAACGACCCCAGGCTCTATGAACAGGCCGAGAAATTCTTCCACCTGGTGCTCCAGAAGGATCCGGATTTCGCGCCGGGTTATTACAACCTGGCCTGGGTTTTGATCGAAACCGGCCGTTTAAATGAAGCGAGGCGCAACCTGCGTAAGGCAATCGAGTATGATCCCGATTACAGCATGGCCTACGCCAATTTAGCCAGGGTATTTGCGCTCGAGAATAACCTCGACTCAGCCGAGTACTACTACCTCAAGTTGATTGATATGGAACCGAATGACCTGGGTTCCTATCTTAACCTTGTCAAAACCTACCATACAGCCGGTGAGGGTGAACGCGGGTACGCTATTCTGAAAGAAGCCGAGAACCGTTTTAAGAATTCAGTTTACAGCATCGAAATCGCCCGCACCTACCTGCTTTTAGGAGCGACCGACAAGGCCATTGAATTATTGACTCAAATTTCCGAATCAGAACAGCATCCACTGCCAGCCTTCATTACCCTCGCAAATGTCTACTACATGACAGGTAAACCGGAGGCTGGAATCAAAACACTCTCCCGCGCGGGGCAATATCATTTAGAACCGTCTCAACTGGTCCATATATCCGAAGCTTTCCTGCAGATGGAAGCGCGCGATTCGGCCCGGGCTTATCTCCATGAATCGATCAAACGCGACTCCAGCTTTGTGACAGGATACCTCAAACTTTCGATGTTTTACCTGCTGGAGGGCAAGCGTCAAACTGCTATGCGTGTACTCGAGCAGGGGGCAGGCAAAATCGACGACCCCCACAAACGCGATTCTCTTTTATCCCGCTTAAACAAGCTTCATTCGGCAGATTAAACTAAAAGTGTGTCACCAGTGACACGCAGGACCTGTTTTTACAAATACGTCAAATCCGCCTACTTACTGCCTCACAACACGTTATCTAGCTGGCACGGTTTATGCAATTTATACTTCCCGGATGACACAGGAAATAACACTAAACCGAGGAGGTTATCATGAAAACGAAACTGTCAATCATCAGCCTGTCAGCAGTGATTATCCTGGCGATCGTAATGATCACAGCGATCAATATCCAGAAAGATCGAGATTCAAAACAGGCCGACAGGGTAGTCCCGGCCGAGGATACAATCACCACGAGTGTCCAGACGGAGATCGAAGATATCCCCGCTGAAACCGTGATCCCGCTCGAACCGGAAGCGGTCGAGACCCTCTCAGTCTCGTTTGCCAATGTGCGCGATGTGGCTGTCTGGGATGAGCGCGTGGCGGCCGGCACCGAAGGGGGCGTATTCACCTACCTGCCGGAGGATTCGTCCTACCAGTTCTACCATGCAGGCGCC
This sequence comes from Candidatus Zixiibacteriota bacterium, assembly GCA_014728145.1. NCBI lineage: Bacteria > Pseudomonadati > Candidatus Zixiibacteriota > Candidatus Zixiibacteriota bacterium. Next base: position 3,955 of record WJMC01000230.1, read on the forward strand.
GGTCTGGATGAGGGTGATGTCAACTGCGTCCTTCCGCTTGCGGACAAACTCTATGTCGGCGGTGAAAACGGCCTGGCCGAAATTGATTTGGCCGGTAATATCGAAAAACTCGAGTTCGGCTTCGATGCGCCGGTGAACGCACTGGCCGAATATGACGGCACGCTCTTGATTGGTACTGAAGAAGACGGCTTGATCGCCTGGTCCTACGGTTTTTCCAACTGCCTGCTTGAGGTGCCCCAGATCAGCGCGGTGGTCTCAGCAGATGACCAGATCTGGGTGGCTACCCGAGGTCACGGACTGTACAGCTTCGACGGCCGGAAATGGCAGAAACGCTTTTTGATCGAGGATTCGACCGCCCTCGATTATGTCACCGACCTGGGTTACAAATTCAACCGGGTTTATGCCACCACCGCTTTCGGACTGTATGTCTTCGACGGCGGGCGCTGGAAACTCTACAATGAGGAGGACGGCCTGCTGGTCTGCGATCTGACCGCTGTCGATTTCTCCGGCTGGAAGATCATAGTCTCAACCTCGGACTGGGGAATCTACGAGATCTTTGAAGATATAGTCACTCCCAAAGCCTGGTCAGAGGGTATGGAGGTAACAGCTCTGGCATCCAACGGCAATCTCACCGCGATCGGCACACCCGCGGACGGAATCTACATTGCTCAGGGCGGTTCAATCAGCCACGTGAACCCGTCACCCCAGACCTTCACCCGACCAGCCCTGGCACTCTTACCGTAGCTCTTCTCATCAAACAAGCCGCCCGGCTTAAAACCGGGCGGCTTCTCAAAACGGAAAGGACAATTGCACAGATCGCAATTACCTGAAAGCAAGAAAACTATAATTTCAGGCTTCTATTTGGGCAAAATTTATTATCACATCATTCCCATCGAATTAGCTACTACAAACAATAAAACGAACCACAGTATCGGTGTGACCACAAGAGTCAGTATGCCTTGGATTTTTTTACAGCGCAAACCGACCACCGCGCCATAGACGGCCAGAAACCAGCCGTACAGCAAAGACAGCCCGAGCATTATCGAGGATGGAAGCGAAAACCACCAGCCGGCGGGCGGATTGAGATAATCATTGCCAAGGCTGATCACTGAAACCAGCTTGATCAAGAACACGGCAACGGTAAATGGCAACCAGGCGTAGACACTGACCGCCACGGAATTCTTCATGTCCTTGCGGGAATCAGCAAGGTAGGCATAGAAGTGAAACAGGATCCCACCGATCATGTAAATAAGCCCCATAAAAACCACGCTCATAATCAGAAGCAATATGAAAGATGACAAATGACCGGAAACCAGCCCCCCTTCACTCAACAGGGTCTTGTCCATCCACATCAGGGCATGAGCCATTCCGGCCAGCCACGCGGAAAAGGCCAGAAACGGAAATGTGTCACGGGCGACTGTCTGCTTAAAGAATGTGTGCGGGTGACGGATCATCAACCATAACAGTCCGCCGAAACCGATTTCTTTCTCTCGGGATTCGTATGCCACCATCAAAGTATTATCCATGTTTTAAGCATTCGTAAATACCACCCGATTGTTGCATAAAATTCCGATTTTAATCTAACTTTAAATCTCTTCTGCACAAACTTTTTGTTGAATTACCTGAAACCTGGAAGATTATTAAAAAAATAGTTCTGATTTTAAAGGAGGAAACATGTCATACAGGAGAGTAATTCTTACGGTATGCCTGCTTGCAATCATGGTTGCTTCTTCACTTTTTGCGCAGGCTGAAGATGAACTTATTGGTCGCTGGGAAGGTACGATCGAAATTCCCCAAATGCCTTTGGATATCGTTTTGCTCTTTGAAAATGATCCGGACTGTGTACTCTTTGGATTGATCGACATTCCCCAGCAGGGCGCGATCGGGCTCGAACTGGTCGAGATCGAAATCGAGGGCAACCAGGCACAATTCGCCATAGCCGATGTCCCGGGCAATCCCCGTTTTATGGGCGAGATTTCCGATGACGGCTCGACGATGAGCGGAGAATTCACTCAAAATGAGCAGAGCTTTGCATTCGAGGTAACCTATGAGGATCCGCAGAAGGCGGCCGAAAGAATGGCCCGCTTGCGCGGAAAAGTCGACCGAATACAGCAATTCGCCGATTCCATGCTGGCAGTCTGGGAACCTCCGGGATTCGCAATCGGTATCGTCTACCGGGATTCGGTCGTACTTGCCGAGGGCTATGGCTATCGTGATCTCGAGGACAGCCTCTCAGCCAATGAGAAGACCCTGTACGCCATCGGGTCGACCACCAAGGCTTTCACTACCGCGGCGATTTCTATACTCGTCGATGAGGGCCTGCTCGAATGGGAGGGCAAGGTGATCGATTACCTGCCGGATTTCAGATTATGGGATGAGTACGCTACATATCACATGAACCTGGTCGACCTGGTGACACATCGCTCAGGCCTGCCCCGTCACGACCTGGTCTGGTATAACGCGCCGATTACGCGCGAGGAGATCATCGGGCGGTTGCAGTATCTCGAGCCGACTGCTGAACTGCGTTCCCGCTTTCAGTACAACAACCTGATGTTCGTAACTGCCGGCTACATTGTCGGTCAGATGACAGGTTCGACATGGGAAGAGTTCGTCCAGGCCGAAATCCTCGATCCGCTCGGGATGGACCGCTCCAACTTCTCTGTGGAGGTTTCCAGGCAGGATGACAACCATGCCCGGCCGTACCGCTTAAACAGCGACGGTGAAATCGAACTGACAGATTTTCGCAATCTCGATCATGTCGGCCCGGCAGGTTCGATCAATTCCTGCGTGGAAGATATGTGCCAATGGCTCAGGCTTCAGCTCGGGCGGGGCGAGTACGACGGGTTCCGGATCATCTCCGAGGAGCAGATTAATAACATGCACGCCCCGCATGTAGTCAGCAACCTGCCGTCAGCATACGATGAACTTTCGGAAGCGCTCTATGGGCTCGGCTGGGGGGTGCAGATGTACCGTGGTCACAAAATCGTCTGGCACGACGGCGGTATCGACGGTTTCTATACCAGGGTCGCGCTTCTGCCTGAAGACAACCTCGGTATTGTCGCGTTTGTAAATCTGCCGGGAAATCAGGTTATCGACGCCATGCTGTATTATATCGCCGATGAGTTTCTGGAGCTGGAACCGATCGACTGGACCTCCCGCCTCAAATCTCCTGAAAGTGACGAGGATGAAGAAACGGAGGATAAAGCGGAAGATATGCGCGTCGAGGATACCAAACCCTCCCATAAACTCAAAGACTACGCGGGAAAATATGAACATCCCGGCTACGGCGTCATCACGATCGACTATCGCGATAAAAAGCTGTATGCTGAAATGAACCGCATGGAATCAGTACTCGAGCACTGGCATTACGACGTCTTCCGCATCACAGACGAGATGCTGGAAGAAACCAAGCTCCAGTTTCTGACCAACCTAAGAGGCGATATCGACCGCCTGGGAGTAGCGCTGGAAGCGGAGCTGGATGATATCATCTTCGAAAAACAGGCCAACGCCCGTCTCTATGATCCCGAGTTTTTGTCAAAGCTTGTAGGAGAGTATGAGCTAAAAGGAGTTATATCCAAAGTCTATTTCAAGAATGATAACACCCTGGGACTGACAGTGCCCGGCCAGAGGCCATATACGCTGACACCATACCGGGGAACCGAATTCAATATCGAGGGATTGAACGGCTTCAGCCTGCGGTTCGAAATCGACGACGATGACGAACACGCCGAAGAAGTGACGTTTATCCAGCCCAACGGCGTTTTTACCGCCAAAAGACAGTGATTCGACCACCAGTGGAACATCCGGGACCAAAAAACGATTATAGGCCATAATACAACACTAAAGTGTAAACTATTTAAGGTGGATATATTATGGATTGGGCTAAAGTAAAACAGCAGTTTCCGGAGCTCAGACGGGTTATCGACGGCAAACAGATCATATTTTTAGATTCGGCCGCCACCAGTCAAAAACCTCAACGTGTGATTGACAAACTGGTTGAATACTACTCGAATTACAACGCCAATGTTCATCGCGGAGTCTACTCGCTTTCGGCCGAAGCGACCGAGGCCTATGATGAATCTCGCGATCTGGTACGCCAGTTCATCAACGCCCGTTCAAATTCGGAAGTTATCTTTACCAAGGGCACCACAGAGGGCATCAACCTGGTGGCGCGCGCCTGGGGCGATGAGTTTGTCGACGCCGGTGATGAAATCATCCTGACCGAACTGGAACATCACTCCAACCTGGTGCCGTGGCAACTGTTGTCGCAACGCACCGGCTGTAAACTCAGGTTCGTGCCGGTCGATGACCAGGCTGTTTTAGATCTCGATCAATACGAAAAACTGCTTTCGAGTAAAACCAGACTGGTGGCTTTTAACGGGCAGTCCAATTCCATGGGCACACTTAACCCGATCGAGAAAATGACCGCCCTGGCCCATGATGCCGGTGCACTGGTTTTGGTCGACGGCGCCCAGTATGTGCCCCACAACAAAATCGATGTGCAGAAACTCGATGTCGATTTTCTGGCATTTTCCGGACACAAGATGTGCGCTCCGACAGGGATCGGGGTGCTCTACGGCAAAGAAGAATTGCTCGAAAAGATACCGCCGTTTCTGGGTGGCGGAGACATGATCGAAAGCGTACATTACGAAAAATCGACTTATACCAAATTGCCGATCAAGTTCGAGGCCGGGACTCCGAATATCGGCGGGGTGGTAGTGCTGGGTGAAGCGATCAGGTTCCTCAATGAGATCGGGATGGACAATATCCGCGAACACGAAAAAGAACTGACCGAGTATACATTGCAGAAGTTTTTAGATCATCCAAAAATAAAAATCTATGGACCCCGGACTCCCGCAGGCCGGGGTGGCGCGATATCTTTTGAATACGAAAATATCCACCCCCATGACATGGCCCAGATCCTGGATTCTGTGGGAATCTGTATCCGCGCCGGGCATCACTGTACCCAGCCGTTAATGCGCAAATTCGGAATCGCCGCAACTTCGCGAGTGTCATTTTATCTGTATAACGACAAAACCGAGGTGGATCGGCTTATGGACGCTCTGGATAAGGCGCAGGAAATGTTTGGCTTCTGATCACAGGTTTGTCGTCTGGACTTCTTGCCTCATCGCGAGCCTCAACCGGTCGATGTATTTACGCGCCTCATGACTGGTTCGTACCAGGGCCGGATAATCCGGATCCGGTTTGCTTCGATCGATCCGCACCAGCCTTCCGCTGATCTGGAGACCATAACGCACCAGTCCGTCGGGATAAAGGTAATCATTCCGTAACCGCCTCAAGCGCATAAAAAACCGACCCGCAAGCTTCGGTTCTACTACTATCCGGGAAATGTCCAGCATCAAGTAACAGCGACCATCGCCTGATGATTCGACCAGATCATGTTTGACCCTATTCAGGATTTCATCCAGCGCACATTCATCGTCCACAAGAACCGGCCTCTCGGCTGAAACATGCAGAACACGACGTACCGGATCAAATTCGGATATTATTTGTATTCTTTTACCCACAATGAATACTTATCGGTCTGGTAAAGTATTACTTGAGTTAATTCCGGGAATTTCGGGCAACTTCAATTATATTTTGTCGTAAGTATTTTTTAAATAAAGGACTGATATATGTTGTTAAAAAAGCATTCCGAATTTTTCATGCCCCTGGGAATGGTTTCTCTTATTGTCGGGATCCTGTTGATGCGCTTCAGCCCCCAGACTTCCTGGTACGGTTTCGCAACTGGAGCTTTTCTGGGTTTTTCATTGGTGATGAACACCGCTACGATAATTACTCTGCGTTACAGGAAATCCTGTTCGTAGAGCAGACCATTTGTACGCCTTTATAAAACCGGGCGATTGGTCCGGCGTAGCCATACCCGTTTATTTTGCTTGCTTTTACCACCCTGAATTTCTTAAATTACGCGCCTATGAAAAACAGCAACAATGATATTATTCGAGTCGACGGCAGTTACGGTGAGGGTGGCGGTCAGATTTTGAGGACCAGCCTGATGTTGTCGACACATCTCGGCAAACCGCTGGAGATTATCAACATCCGCAAAAACAGGCGCACTCCGGGTTTGATGCCGCAACACCTGACCGCTGTGCGTGCCTGCCAGAAGATCTGCGGTGCCGAGGTAAAAGGGGATTCATATCGCTCGGAGAAACTGTATTTCCGTCCTGGCAAAGTCCGGCCCGGCAAATACTCCTTTGATATCGCGGCCGAAAAACGGTCAGCCGGCTCAGCCGCGCTGGTTCTGCAGACTATGGCGTTGCCGTTATTTCTGGTCAAGGGAGGTTCGACTATCAAGGTCAAGGGTGGAACTCATGTACCCTGGTCTCCCCCGGCGACATACCTCAAGCAGGTGTTTTTTCCAATGCTGGCCAGGCTGGGACTGTATTCGAACATCAAGATCCTGCGTTGGGGATTTTACCCTGAGGGGGGCGGTGAACTCCTGCTCCAGATCAAGCGTTCCTCACAGAAGATCAAGTGCCTGGATTTCTCGGAGCGGGGCAAACTCAAGCGAGTGACCGGGCTTTCGGCAGTCGCCAACCTTCCGAATTCGATTGCCGAACGCCAGAAAAAGCGGGCGCTGGAGATGCTTCGTGAGCATGGGTTGCGAGCGAATATCGCCACCAAGGAGGCTCGTTCGCGAGGCAAGGGAACCGTGCTCTTTTTAACCGCGGAGTACGAAAATGTGGTCGCCGGTTTTTCACGGCTGGGCGAAAAAGGCAAGGCGGCTGAGATCGTGGCCGAGGAAGCCTGCCAGGACATGATCGATTTCAACGGCAAGAACGTCGCCATCGGACATAACCTGGCCGACCAGATTTTGCCCTACCTGGCACTGACCCGTAATAAGTTCGTGCTCAATGTATCCAACCTGACCACACATCTTCTGACGAACCTGTGGGTTATCTCACGTTTTCTGGATGTGCAGATCGATATCAAGGGTCCCCGCGACCTTCCGGGCATTATTACGGTCGAGCCAAAAAGTTGATTTTTCCGAAGATTTGAGCTAACCTCGGAGCCCCAAAGCCGTATGACTGCTATCATTTATCGATGAGGCGGCTATGACTGAACTTGCCAGAAAAGTTATCGCTGAGGAAGAAAGCGTTTTAAAAAGCATCTTCCGCATGGGTATTCCCTCTGCAATCGGATTTTTTGCCGCTAATATGTATGATTTCATCGACGCTCTCTGGCTGGCACGGCTGGGCGCTTCCCATGTCGCCGCGGTTACGATCTTTTTCGGGTTTTACTGGGTTATCTCGTCTTTTAACCAGCTGGCCGGCACCGGTTCCGTTTCCATAATTTCTCAAAATTACGGTAACGACGACCACGCCCGCGCGGTTGCCGCAATCAAGGAAACGTATATCCTGAAATGGATCATCGCGATCGTCTTCGGCCTGGCCGGGCTCTTCTTTCTCGAAGATGTGATGCGATTTTTGGGAGCGGCTGATGAGCCGATCGGTGAGGAGGGTCAGTCGGTTCTGAGCCTGTCGATGCAGTATGGCACAATTCAGCTGATCGGGCTCGGTTTCTCGATGTGCGCCTTCACTAATTATACTGCCCTGCGGGGAGTCGGTAACCCGCGCATGGCGATGCTTCTGATGATCGCTTCGGTAGTTTTGAACATCATTCTCGACCCGTTCTTGATTTTCGGCTGGTGGATTTTTCCCAAACTGGGCATAGTCGGAGCCGCGCTGGCCTCGTTGATCGCGCATACCGCGTCCTTTATCGCCGGGCTGGTACTGTTTTTCTCGGGAATCGCCAATGTGCGCATGAAATTTAGAGGCGACAGCCCGGTCAGGTTGAAATCGATCTGGAAAATCGTCCGGATCGGCGCACCGGCCGGTCTAAATGCTGTCTCGTTTTCGCTCAGCCGTTCGATCGTGCTCCGTTTCGTGGCGATCACTTCGGCCGAAGCTGTGGCCGCCTACGGTATCGGCATGAAGATTTCAGCTCTTTCGATCATGATTATAGTCGGTCTTGGTTTGGGACTGGCGGCATTGATCGGCCAGCTTCTGGGCGCGGAAAAGCCACAACGAGCCAGGCAGACAGCCTACCAGGCGATGCTGGTAGCGCTTGTGATCACTATCCTGATAGCCTTGATCACGATCGTCTTCGCCCGGCCGATCATGCACATCTTCTTCAAACCCTCACAGGGAGTAGCCGAAACGCAGGTGATCGAAATCGGCGTCACGCTTTTGCGCATCATCTCGCTGAGCCTGCCGGCGATCGGGATGTATATCATTATGGAAATGGTTTTTACGGGCGCCGGTAATAATGTCCCGCCGATGGTGTTCGGTATGATAATGGGCTGGGTGATCGAGATCCCCTTGATCCTGATCGCTATCTACGTGCTCGAAGCGGGTCATGTCGGGATTTGGTGGGCGGTCACGATTTCCGCTGTAGCCGGCTCACTTCTGACATTCTGGTGGTTCTCCAGGGGAAACTGGCTGAAAACCAGGGTCAAGGGCGACTGAATGAACTGACAATTGTATCAGTCGAACAAGTCCGGAATAGCTTACAGGCCGAACTCCTCTGTGAGCGCCTTCTCGGCATCCTCAACCTGATCGGTAAACAGAACGCAGGTAATCGATGAGAGCGAAGTCGAGATCGCCTGGATATTGATTCCCTTTTTGGAAAGTGAGCCAAAGATACGACCGGCTGAGCCGGGCTGGCTGGAAAGCATGTGCCAGGCTAAAGTCAGAAGAGCGATGTTTTCCCGGAAGGACACATTCTCGTATTTGAGTTCGCCCTTGAGTTCCTCCAGAACATTGAGCACATCCTGGAGTTCATTGGACCTGACCGCGAATGAGATATTGGCGTGTTTACCCACTCCGGGGCTGGATATCACCAGTTCAACATTGAAACCGCGTTGCCCGAGCTGTCCGAAGATTTCCGCCGCGATTCCGGGCTGGTCCGGCACCTGGTGAATGACTACCTCGGCCACATCGACATTTTTCGATATCGTGATATCGTTCATGAGCACCTCCTTGTGAATTAAGTGTATAACTTAATAGAGCTTATGTCAATCGGTTTTTAAATTGACGGCCGACCGTGAGGGCCGTATCTAATACTGTGATGTTTAGACTCATTTTGACAACAACAATTTTTATCATAATGCTGTCAAACCCGGCAAACTCCCAGCCAGAGGGTGGATCGCATTGGAATCAGACCGCCAAAGTGATCTACCAGGTCCGTGGCAAAGTCTACCTCGATCGCGGTACGACCGAGGGTATCGATCATAACTGGCAGGCAGTAGTCCTTGGATCGTCCGGTCAGAAACTGTTTATTCCGCTCAACTGGTGCGGAGAGGATCTCAGTTTTTTTATCAATCCCGATCCCGGCGTCTATTCATTCGAGCGTAGCCAGCCGATCACCCTGATCTTTAAGCCCCAGGAAGAATCCAAAAGCGGAAGGCTGAACATGGCTTACCGCCGTCTCCCGCAACTTCCCCACCGGTCGCCGGATGAATATATCGACAGGGAACTTACTTCTCTGCTGGCATACCCTCTTTTGAAATCATTCACGCTACACAGTCATGCACAGATATCTTCCGGTAACTACATCATGCTCCAAGCCAGGCCCGACCTGCTCTATTCCAATGGTTCCAGGGTCCGGATCGAGGATATCTGCTTCAGCCTGGTTTACTGGTTTTACAATACTTCCCTGCAGTCTTTGGACTTGAAATACCTGGCCACAGATACAGA
>WJMC01000231.1 GCA_014728145.1 Candidatus Zixiibacteriota bacterium
ATCCCAGTACTTTCGCAGATCGATTTTGCTGTTCTGGCAGGTCAGCGAATACCCCGGCATCAGCTTCTTTATTCCAGTAAATAATGTCTGCTCATCGAGCGTGTACTTGAGCGCCATCTGCTCCGCCAGGGCGTCATGATTTAAACGCCTGGGAACATCATCGAATTCCAGAATCGATTTGATTTCAGAGCCAAAAATCAGGTAGTCATCGCAATCGTAGTAATAGAGGGGCTTGATACCGAGACGGTCGCGCACCAGAAACAGCCTCCGCTGTTTTTTATCGTATATCACGAAAGCGAACATCCCGCGCAGGTGGTGGACACAGTTCTCGCGATACTCCTCGTAGGCATGGATAATCGTTTCTGTATCGGATTTTGTTTTGTACTTATAGCCTTTGGATTTTAGACTCGACCTGATCTCGGCATGGTTGTAGATTTCGCCGTTAAAGACTATCCAGATTGAACCATCTTCGTTGGACATCGGCTGATGCCCTCCGGCCAGATCGATAATCGACAACCTCCGGAAACCGAGCCCGAGATTGCCATCGACGTACTCCCCGGAGTCATCGGGTCCCCGATGATAAAGAGTATCCGACATGCGGCGAATCAGTTCAGGCTCAACTCGGCGGCTGTTGTCCTTGAAATATATCCCGCAGAATCCGCACATATTCGACTATAACTCGATTTCCCACATATCGTTCGATTTTTGCAGAGGTTTTTCGACCTGCCCGCAGATCACTTTTTTGAGCTTATCGCGGCGAATCTTCAAACTGCCGGTCAGGTCACCGTGGAGGTGAAGTTCATCGCCTTTAAACAAACCAAAGATATTGGCACTGCGGTTGACCTGTACGATCGGTTTGCGATTAAGGGTGAAAGCTTCGATTCCGGTCAAAAAGAATCTCTCGAGTTTGCGCTTGGAATCAAAACGGACAAACGCCAGCGTATCGCCGTCACCGAAGCGCCAGAAATCATTGTAGTCCTCGAAGACGATGTTCCACAGGTCATGACCAGCCATCTCGATCATCGGAGGCAGATCGACCATGCGGGTTGGAAACACGCAGACCGGGAAATGCACCTGGTGGTTCGTCTCGGGCCTGATTTTTAAAGTCGTAATCTTTTCGATCTGGCCGTAGTCGGGTGAATACCAGCCTGAGATCGGATCATCCTGACCCGAATGTGCCTTAAAATCGTAGCTTCTCTCGGTCAAGGGTTTCAGGATCACCCTCAGACCGCCATCCTGAAGTGAAATCTGCTGTTTACGGGTTGAAAATGAATGCGATGAAAATGGTGTATGATACAAAAAATCTATTTCACTTCCACGGGTATCGACGCGGTCATTGATAATATAATAATGATCGGAGATTCTGATAATATTTCTCATCCATAACTTGTCAGGATGACGGCTGGATGAAATCGAGGCTGAAACATAATCCAGCCCCTCGCAGGCAAAAGATCTCTGCAAGTTGACATCCGAATAATACTTCCATTCGAAGATATCCTCCGGCTCGGAAAAGCCCCGCTTCTCCAGCAGGCAGACATTATGCGCCTGCGCCGACCGGAAGTAATTGCGGTATTCGGGATTGCCGGTGTAACAGAAAGTGCCTGGATCGACCAGAACCGGCTGCTTGCCGATTACCAGTTCGAGTGAGAGACTGTCGGCATGGCTGTGAACGCAATCCTTGTAACCAAATTTACCGCAGTCAAAAAGTAAGTAACTTTTGTCATCTTCGGATCTCAATACAGCGTAACCAGCCTGCGGAAACAATTTCGAGTTCAATTTTCGCGCTTGTATAGTAGAGGGTTCGTAATCTGTCACCTGCTTCATACCCAGAAGCCAGGCAGTCTCGTACACCGGTTTGTACGGCCATAACTCGGGACGGTCAAAGTAGACTGCCGCAGTAGATAGCACGGCTGAATAATCCCGGACATCATCGAACTCCAGCCAGGTCAGCTTACCTCCATCGGAATCACCGATCTGGGGCCAGAGGCCATCCGGACGCCTGAGTTCATAGATGTATTCAACCATCTTGAAAATCATCTCACGGAAGCTGTCCGGAAGTTTGATTTGGTTTCGATCGCACAGGATCAATGTGTGCAAATAGAAATCAGCGCTGTAACGATGATAACAGGACGAGCGTTCTTTGTGAGCACCCTCGGCCGTAAACTGGTTCTCGAGTTCGTCCACCAGTATCTTAAGTCCGATCTCACGCCATTCATCCGCAGGCTTCAGTTCCGGAAAGATCAAACCAGCCGCAAACAGTCCGAAGGCTTCACCGGTCAGGTGCGTGTTCGGCGAAAAATAGTATGAGAGATGATCCTGAATATGCTCCGCCATACGGTAGATGATAAACCATACCATCCCGGCAAAGCGGTCATCCAGAAGCTCGCATTTGCGGAAGAACTCGATCATCCAGGCCAAAGCGTAAATTCTGAATGCGCATTCCAGGGAGGAGCTCCAGTTGATCCCGATTTTGGGCGGGTTTTTCTTGAGCCAGTCTTCAATCAGGCCAAAGGCCTTGAGCGCGTAAAAGTCCTGCCCGGTCAGAAAATAAGCCTGTGCCAGCGGATAGATAAATTTGAGACGAGACAGCTCCCAGACAACTTTGGAATCTCCCACCTCCCGGGGATCGAGAAAGGGCACATCGGCATAAAACGACGGAGCTGAATGGATATCAGCAACAGGATCATAGAACCAGTCGGGCGGTGTGCCAAACTCGAGCGTCTTACCGCCGAAGATGGGGAACCTGTCACGCAGGATATCATCGGCGATTTTAATGATCGCTTCCGTCTCGCACAAATAGAAGCGTTTCATCAGCTCGAGATCATCGGATGCCAGTGGCAGTCGGAAGAATTCCGGCAGTTTGCGTTCGCGGAAATGGGCCGCCAGTCCGCTTCTAAGCAGGCTCGGATCGGTAAAGATATGCTCCAGGGCTTCCTCCGAAAAGAGATATTCCCCGGCCGACGCGCGTTTGCGTTCGGTGACACGCCCCAGTGCTTCCCGGCCACGATAGTACAGCTCCGGGAACTCCATGTGGAGCATTTTGGTACCAAGTTTTACAAGCTTGCTCTTAGGCATCGTGCATACCCGAATATATTTTATACCAGTCCCGGCGTACCTGTTTCCATGAAAACCGATCACAGAACTTCCGGGCGTTGTCGGCCAGTTTACCACCCAGGTCGTCGTTTTCTATAACGCTGACGATCTTTTCTGCCAAAGCCTTGTAATCCCCTCTTTTGGCAAGCAGGCCGGTTTTGCCATCCTCACAGATATAGGGTATCCCGCCGGCATCAGTCGAGACAACCACCAGCCCGGAAGAATACGCCTCCAGAAATGAGAGCGGCATATTGTCGATTTCGGAGGAGTTGAGAAAGATATCATGCTGATCGAACAGTTTAGCTATTTCTTCTCTCTCCACTCTCCCGGTGAAAGTGATACCAGAATACCCGTTCTCCCGGACGAGACGTTTTACTCCCGCTTCAGCTCGGCCGGAGCCTACAATAGTAAGAACGGCATCGGGATAGCTTTCCTTTACGATTTTGTATGCCTTCAGCGCCACAGGTACATTGTAGAGTTCCTCGAGGTTGCGGGCAACAACAATTTTCGGCTCAAAGCTTTTGCGGGACCGGAACTTAAACTGGCTCAGATCGATCACGTTATATACCGCTTCAGCCTTCAGATCGAAATCCGCGAACTCATCGACGAGGTACCCCGAGGGCACAACCAGCCTGTCGGCCAGTTTTATGATTGGAATTGCGATTTTACCCTGCTTTTCGAGATGATCCCGGCATTCACCGGAATGATAATTCAGCAGGATTTTTTTGCCAAACAATCTCGCAATCAGTATCGCCGGTGTCGGGGCCAGGATGAATGAAAAGTACGAGGCGGAAAAAATATGGATGATATCATAACGGGGTATATGTCTTATCAACCTGATCAGGTAAAAAAACGAAACCACCAGCGTGCGTATATACTTGATCTTCGTCAAATAAAAAAGAATGCCCGGGGGTCTCGGGTTATGAGGCACAAATCCGACCTGCACCCCGTCTTCTCTCAGCTTTCTCAAAAGCAAGTCGGCCTGCACCGCCTGACCGCCCATAATATCGAGCGAGGGCGCTACGATTAATACTTTGTACGGGTACCTGGCTTTCATCCCTGAAATATTCTGCCTCCTGGCGTGAGCGAAAAAGATCAGCTTAGAAACGGAGGTTTGACTTCGCTTTTCACATACCTGAATTTACCGGATTTTTCTCGTTCGAGCTGGTCATGCTGGATAAACTCGATCTCAACCGGGCTCTCCATAACGCTTTCGAAGCGATTAAGGATAATGTTCATCTTCTGTTCCGAAAGCGGCTTTTCAGCCACGTAATTGAACTCAAAATAATTTGGTGACTTCTGGATTAACTGCGCCTGGATCTTGTACTCCAGCTTGCGGATCAATTTGATCAATGTCATCCCTGTAATCATCTTACCGTTCGGTTTGGTGACAACATCAACCACTCGACCCGCCACCTCGGCGATTTTGGGCAATTTCGATCCACAGGGACAATGCGAATACTCCAGCCTGACCAGGTCTCCCACCTGGTAACGAATAAGCGGCATAGCGTAATGCCACAAGTCTGTCACCAGCAGATTGCCGAGTTTATCGCCGGCAGGTCTGCCCTGGCTGTCGACAGACTCCAGAATCACACCGGGCGCGAAATAATGCATTTTTTTATATTTCGGGCATTCGGCGGCGATACTGCCAAATTCGCGCGAGCCGTACTTATTATATACCCTGGCTCCAAAGATAACTTCCAGAGCTTCACGTTGATAATCGAAGAGCTGTTCAGCCGAGCAGACTATCGTATCGAAGTTAAGCCTGATATTTTTCGAGTCGATCCTTTTTGCAAATGAATAGATTATACTGGGGTACGCCTGCACAAGCTTCGGTTTGAGCTTGCGGATCCACTGGACGGTCCGCTCAAGGTTTTCGTCATCCAGATCGGAAGACGTTACAAACCATGAACGTGTTGCCAGCGACCGTACCAGCCGGGCTTTGAAACTCTCATGCTGATCGAAATCCTGCGCTGCTCCCCAGAAATAAAGCTGTTTATCGCCCACTTCGAATCCGTACCAGCGCTTGAAATTGTATTCCATGGCGGTCTTCATATCCCGGCAGTTATGGTCGCGCCAGAAGGTCAATGACTGCCCGGTCGAACCACCGGTGCTGGATTTAGCGCGCGTATGAGGCGGATAGTTCTCGGCCAGGATCTGATCCATATTGTCACGGATTATATCCCTGGTGAGAACCGGGAAATGGCGCAGGTCTTCGATAGATTCGATATCCGAGGGGGTCATGCCGATATCGCGGAAGACCTGACGGTAGTATGGCGAATTGCGGTAAACGTGCTTCATCAGGTTCTGCAGGCTTTCCAATTGCAGTTCCGCCAGATCAACTGCTGAAAACTTTTCCAAACGGGCCATCATATCCATCTTCGAGAGGAAACCATCCAGTCCCCTGTGGCGGAGATAGAGCGGATAGGTTGTGCGCCTGATTAAACTCGAGACTAAAGACATAGTCAATCCATGACCTCCGAAATTGTCAACCTGTACTTTCCGGATTTCTCGCGCGGGATATCATCCGGGAACTCGAATTCGAGCCTGACATCGTCGCCGATCGCCCGGGCGAACTGAACATTCAGCTTCTTTAAAGTGTTTTCGTCAAAATCCTCGTTTTTTACAATCCTGATTATTACATGATCGATACTTTTCTGCACAATCTGAGTTTTTCTGATCTGTTTGTACTTCGACATAATCGAAACAGTCAGCCCAGTTCCGCTGACAAAGCGGCCGCCAGGCAGTTTGATGTAATCTGAAACACGCCCTCCCACTTCAGATATTGTTGGCAGGTTACGGCCGCATCGGCACGGTTTCTGATCCGGATTTATAATTACTATGTCGCCAATTTGGTAGCGGATAAACGGAAAAACCAAATTCTCCAGGTCAGTGATCAGCAAGCGGGCGCGAACTCGGCCATCCGGCAATGTCTCCAGAGGGTCATACTCGAGATATAAATTTTCGACGTTGATATGAAGTCCGTCATGGTATTCACATTCGGAAGCGATAACCGCCATCTCGCGACATCCGTAACGTTCAAATACCGGAGCCCTGAATACCCGCTCGATAACTTCCCGGTCAGCTTCAGTCAGCATCTCGGCCGAGGCTATGACCGTCTTAGGCGAGGGTAGTTTTACTCCGTTGCCCTCCAGGTAACGCGCCAAAAATCCAAGCGCGCCGGAGTACCCCAGAAATACCTGTGGTTTTTCCGCCCGCCAGCGATCGATAAATCCGGCGATGATATCATCGGTCAGGCGATTTGAGTCGAGAAAAATGTTCTTCCCCCAGAAGAGTTCACGCATCCTCGTTTTGACAGGTTTGCGTCGATCAATATCATCCGGCGCACCCCATAGAATCGCCAACAGGTCCCCCTGCCGGAAACCGGTCCAGAGGTCGTGGCGCAATGTAGCCGCCTTGATCATGGCTTCGCGGTAGGGATCGATGTAGAAATACAGCGCGCTTCCGGTGGTACCCCCGGTTCGATTCTCTATCAGGTCATCGGGGGGATAGTCCTGATTGACTATACGATCGCGGTTCTCGAGAACATCTTTTTTGCTCAATGGCTCTATATCTTCGGGCGACTCGATTCTATCGAAATCTGTGGATTTAAAGCCAGCCCGCATAAAGCGTTTTTTCCAAAAGGGTGAGCTTTCGAAGGCGGTTTTTAATAGTTTACGCAGTTTGGTTACCTGGATCTGTTTAAGTGTATCCCGGTCGTAATACTGGCTTCGATCGAGTTTATCCAAAAGCTCGAGATGATTTACAGGATCGCGCCGGGCATGCAGGCTGTATGCCGTCCGGACCAGGGCATTGGTGAAGTAGTCATTAAGTGACATGCTTCACCTCGTTTTGATCAAACTGGTCGAGCCGTGCCAGGATATAACCTACCGCTATCGTCAGCCCGCCATAGAAATACCAGTTTGAACGATACAGGCTGTGGCCGAAGATCCCTACAACCATCAATGTGACCAAAGACAATGTCATCCCCATCAAAAGCCCCCAGAGCCAGGTTCGTCGCTTGAATTTGTCGATCAGGTAACGCCTGTATTTCTTCTGGTAATAAAACAATGCCGAGACATACAGCCCGAAGGTTATCAAACCGATTATCCCCAGTTCAGCGATCAACTGGATATACAAGCTGTGTGGCGCCAGGTAGCTTTTACGACCCTCCGAGTAACCTTCGGCATTGGCGATACTGAAAGCCCCGGTACCGACCCCTGTGAAGGGTCGATCGATGAACATTCGCAAGCCCTTTCCCCAGACCTTGAGACGTTGCTGGGAAGACTCGTCCCTGTCCTCGGCAACAATTGAGGCGTAACGCTCCTGGTATTGTTGTG
>WJMC01000232.1 GCA_014728145.1 Candidatus Zixiibacteriota bacterium
ATCTACATTATGAACCGGCGCAAGGAAATCGCCGCCGAACGTCAGCGCAAAAATGATGTCAAAGAAGCGATCGACCAGACCCAGGCGACTGCAAAAGAACAAGAGAAAAAATTAAAAGAGAATTTCAAACAGGAGAAGGAACTGGCGGTCGAAAAAGCGGCCAAGAAAGCCCGTGAAGAGGCTGAAAAAGAACTCAAAGACGGTGAGAAGGGAGGTTCGGATGGCTGATGAAACCACTGAAGTTAAACGGTCGCTGTTCAGCCCGTTTAATATCATAGCCGCTATCATCATCCTGATCGGAATCCCGCTGACCGTGATGAGATTCACCGGAGGACTGGGAACCGTTACCAACCTGGATGACACCAATCCATGGGGAATCTGGATCGGATTCGACCTTTTGACCGGCGTTGCCCTGGCGGCGGGCGGTTATGTTACCGCGGCCGCGGTCGAGATCTTCGGCATGAAAAAATTCCATGCCGCCGTCAGACCTGCTATCCTGACCGGATTTTTGGGCTATGCGCTGGTCGTGTTTGCGCTTTTATACGATGTCGGTCGGCCATGGAGACTGCCCTACCCGTTCTTTGTAAGCCAGGGTGTGACCTCGGTCATGTTCGAGGTGGGCGCATGTGTAGCGCTTTACCTGACTGTGTTGTTTTTGGAATTCTCCCCCGCCGCGCTGGAATGGCTGGGTGTTAAAAAAGTCCGCAACCTGGTCGTCAAACTGACTATACTTCTGACTATCCTGGGCGTGGTTCTCTCGACCTTGCATCAATCATCACTGGGGGCGATGTACCTGATCGCGCCATACAAACTTCACCCATTGTGGTATTCGCCGTATTTACCGATTTTCTTCTTCGTTTCAAGTATCGCGGCCGGACTGTCCATGGTGATCTTCGAGGGTAGCCTGTCGTATCGCAATTTCAGAAACAAGATGGATGAGGAACACAAAAAATCCCGCGATGATATCGCGCTCGGATTCGGCAAGGCGGCGGCCCTGACTCTGGCGGCCTACTCCTCAATAAAGATCTTCGGCGTGGCACTGGGCAATCACTGGAACCTGTTGTTCACGAACTACGGCCTGTGGTTCTTAGTCGAACTGGTCGGTTTCGTGATGGTTCCGTCATTTTTGTTTGCAATCGGGGTGCGCGAGAAGAATGTCAAGCTGATACGTTTCACCGCGATCTGGACGGTTCTGGGGATCCTTCT
Organism: Candidatus Zixiibacteriota bacterium; assembly: GCA_014728145.1. NCBI lineage: Bacteria > Pseudomonadati > Candidatus Zixiibacteriota > Candidatus Zixiibacteriota bacterium. Next base: position 1,207 of record WJMC01000232.1, read on the forward strand.
CAACCGGCTCAATATCTCCCTGATCTGTTTCAACTACCACCTGCCATTATCCGAACGCTATATTCCACGCTGGTCGGAAATCATGATTTCGGTCTTTATCGTCACGGTCGGACTGGTGGTCTTCAAGTTCATCGTAACCCGGATGCCGATCTTCCATGAACACAAGGATTATTCCCACCATACCGTGAAAGGAGCTGATCATGTTTGATTCGGTTCATACCCTGCAGGAATTCATGATGCAGACCAAGGGGATCATCTACATCCTCGCCATCGGCTACCTGATCGGTTTCGTCGCTTTCTGGCGCTTTTTACACAAGCATGAAAAAGACGAGGAATAATTTTTTATAGAATATCGTTAAAGATTTCGTAGATTAAGCCGGGTATAACAAGCCCGGCTTTTTTAATGATATTATCTAAACAAGGAGTTTTTCATGAAGTACGGAGCGCGCAACCAGCTAATTGGTGAGGTCAAAAAGATCAAACGGGGCGGTGTAATGAGTCAAATCACAATCGAGATCCCCGAAAAATCTGTCATGAATTCCGTCATCACCATTGAGTCTCTGGATGATCTGGGCATTACCGACGGCGATAAGGTCAAGCTGATCATCAAAGCTGTCAATGTGTTGCTTGTCAAGGAATGAGCGCAATTCTTGATTTAAGAGTTGATTCAATTCTATTAATTAAGACATAAAAAGTTTAATTTTTTGGTTCAACTGTTTGACAGTTGCTGATACCTGTTCTATATTCAATGATTGGTGGAACTGAGCTGACCGGATTTTTCGGGAGTTCCGATTCATCAAATTTTTACGCGATAGAATGGGGTCAAAATGAAAAAGTCGTCCGGGAAAAGTGGCGGCTCACCTTCTGAAGAGTATTTGAACGAACTTCAGAATCTCCGCAGTATCTTTGACAACTGTTGCCTGGGTATCTACCGTACCACACCAGATGGCCAAATTATCATGGCTAATTCAGCATTGATTCAAATGCTGGGTTATGACAATCTGGATGATCTGCTCTCCCGTGACCTTGAAAAAAGCGGTTTCAGCGAAAATTCCCCACGATTCGAGTTCGTGGATAAGCTCGAAGGCAAGTGCAAAATAATCGGTTATAAATCTCTATGGATTTGCAAAAATGGATCCACAATCGAGGTCCGGGAAAGCGCGCGTGCAGTCAAAGATAAACAGGGCAATACGCTGTACTTTGAAGGCACAGTTGAAAAACTCAGAGACACGGAAAGCGAAAATGCCACATTGCAATATCATAGCCGGCATTACCAGGCGCTTCTGGATTCGATTTCGGAAACTGCCTTCTTGATAAAAACCGACGGTACGGTAATGGCGGCCAATGAAGCCGTCTGCCGTAGATTGAAACTGACAAAAAAAGAACTTGTTGGAAAAAACATATTCGATCTCCTTCCGGAGGATGTCGGTGATTACAGACGTAAGATGGTCGACCGGGCAGTTACAAGCCGTAAGCCTGTAAACTTCAATGATGTTCGCGCCGGTAGCCATCTCTTCAGCACAGTTTACCCTATTCTTAATGACCAGGGCGATGTAGAGAGTGTTTCGGTATTTGCCCGGGACATCACCGAACTTAAAATCACAGAACGAGCGGTAAAGGAGAGCGAGAACCGCCTGCGGGCAGCTTTTTCAGCACTGCCCGATTACTATTTCGTCTTCGATGAAAACGGCTACTATATGGATTACCTGGCAAAACACGATGAATATGTAGCCAAGACTCCTGATGGCTCAGTGATCGGTAATAGACTTCACGATACAGTGGGTGATGGGCTGGCCGAAAAATCCGTGGCCAAAATGAGGGAAGCGATCGAAACCGGCCAGCCACAATACCTGGAATACTATCTTGATTTTCCCGATGGCCGTCACTGGTACGAAGGCTGTGCGGCAAAAATCGATACGAAACCGGAAGAAAGAAAGCGGGTCGTCTGGGTAGCGCGGGAAATTACGGATAAGAAAAGAATCGAAGAAGAAATCAAACAGAGCGAACTGCATTACCGCGGTCTGATCGAAAATATCCCCCGTTCCGCGGTGTTTGTAATCGATAAGGATCTGAGAATAATCACCGCGGAGGGCCGTGAAATAAAAACGGCCGGATTTGAACGTGACAAGATCGAGGGCAAACTCCTGTCAGATATCTTATCAAAAGCAACTTGTGATAAGCTGGTACCGCTTTACAAAAAAGCCCTGGCCGGAGAATCCGTTACCACTGAATTGCCTTTGGGTGAAACTTACTATCTTGTCCAGGCTTCCCCGCTGATATCGGAAAACGGAAAGATTAATAAAATTATCGTGTTCAGCCAGAATATCACCGATATCAGGGAAATGCATGAAGCCCTGAAAACAAGCGAGAGTTTTTTGGCCACACTGATCGAATCAGCCGAGGATATTATCATACTGCACGACCTCAATGGACAGTACCTGTATTACCATGGCCCTAAAGCCTTCGGGATGACTAACGAGAGCGTAAAAGGCAAGTATGTTCACGATCTGTTTCCGACCGAGATAGCAAACCCGATAGTAGAGCAGATCAAGCGTGTAGGTCAAACCGGCAAATCCGAACAGTTTGAAAATCGTGTCATCTGGAAAAACCAGACTCTCTGGTTTTTGGATAACATCTTTCCGGTTAGAAACGAGCAGGGCGAGATAGTTTCTGTGGCCAAGATCTGCCACAATATTACTGAACGAAAAAACATGGAAAAAGCTCTCGAGGAAAGTGAACGACATTTCCGCACTGTTGCGGACTTCACTTATGGCTGGGAGTTCTGGATCGACCCGGAAGGTGCGTTTTTGTATGTGTCACCATCCTGCGAAAGGATCACCGGATATACGTTTGTGGAGTTCATGCAAAATTCCGACCTGATCTTCGATATCGTGCATGAGGATGACCGCGAGATTCTAAGGAACCATCTCAAACAGGAAGTTGAAACTGACAGTGCTCTCGAAGTGCAGTTCCGGATCATCGACAAATCCGGTGAAACCCGCTGGATCAGCCACGTCTGCCAGTCAGTTTACGACTCAGATGGCCAGTATCTCGGGCGGCGCGCCTCCAATCGTGACTCGACCCGTCGAATACTGGCCGAAAAAGAACGCGAAGTGCTGATCGAGAACCTGAAGGAGGCATTGGCAAAAGTCAAAACGCTCTCCGGCTTCATTCCAATCTGCCCCTCCTGTAAAAAAATCCGCGATGACGAAGGTTACTGGAATCAGATTGAAAAGTTTTTGAAGGAGCATTCTGAAGCTGAATTCACTCACGCCCTCTGCCCCGAATGCGCCCGCAAGCTGTATCCCGACCTGTACAACGACGAGAATGACCTGTAAAAAGACGGGATAGATTTGACCAGCGCGGATCATTTCAGTATAATCTTGTGTTAAAGTGGAGTGAAAACTGAACAAGGAGTGATACGACATGTTAGAAGAAATGACTTTACGTAAAGCCGTGGAGCTGGCAGTTCAAACCGAACAGATCGGCAAAAAGTTCTACGAGGAACTGAGCCAGAAATTCGAATCCGAAAAAGAAGTACGTGAAATCTTCTCACAGCTGGCCAGTGATGAAAAAGTTCATGAAAACCAGTTCAAAGCGCTTCTGGAGAAATTGACCGGCGATGACAAGATAGCCGAGGAACACCAGGATTACATCAAGGCCGCCTCGGTCTCCGACTTTTTCCAAGCTGGTGCGTTTGACAACATTACAAAAATCGATTCAGCCGGGCAGGCCTTAAACAGGGCTTTCAATTTCGAGAAAACAACGCTGTTGTATTACGAAGCCCTGCGTGATGTCCTGGGTGAAAGCCAGGAATTGAACCAGATTATCGAAGCTGAGAAAAAGCATATGACCAACCTGATGAAGGTGATCATTAATGATGCCAAGTTCCGTGGCCTGCAGGACGACTGGCATTGATCTGAGATAGAGAATTGGATATGAGCCACCGGTGGATTCTGCCGGTGGTTTTTTTATGCTGGTCAGATGATTCTATGGACTCAGTAGCCAGCCAGTCGGCAGGAAATCATAGCATCCCGGCAGATGTCAACATCTGTAAAGGGATTCTTCATGGCATTTCCAACAGGTAAATAAGTACCAATAAAAAAACCGCCGCTAGCCAAACGGCGGTCAAGGGTCTTATTAGGGTCTTCGAGGCTAAAACTCTATCTAACTGGCTGTGAGTTTTCTAATATCATCTCAATTTGATTATTTCCACTCCAATGACAGCTTTAATTGAAGTTTACCCTGGTCGTAATCGACCAGCAATTTACAGGGATCCTCTTCCTTGAAACCGGTCAATGAATAATACGCCGATCTGAGCAATTTCTTGGGAGAAAAATCCAGCTTTGCATAGCTTTTGCGATGGTGAAGCCGGCATAAATCGAGCACTATTCCACCCGGTGTCCCATCGCCGGAATTGTAGCCGTTCAATTTCTGATGAGTATACGAACTCGACTCCGGTTTGAGTTTGTCGGTATCGAGTGCGGGGTGGCTTCGGCTGTCAAAAAATTGCAGGTAATCAGTAATCGGCGACACATCCCCGGCATAGGTAACGCCGGATTTTTTCTGTTCACCGTCCTCGGCCACCAGCTCAAAACCTGTGAACGAAAAATAAATAAATGTAATACAAATCAGGCGAAACAACAGCATAGTATTTTCGGGTTACGGTTATAGTTTACAGACGGTAATACCTCAATTTTCATGCCAGGGTCGGTATAAATACGGGTAATCCATTTAAAGTATTATACAAGCCGGTTTTAGGTCGGTTCCAGAAAATCCTGATTTTTTCCGCGCGCAAGATTATGCACATTCCCTGTGCAGGTTTTTGCTTGCTCAAACTATTGCGGGATTGTATGTTCGCTATATCAGCCTGTGGTAATTGATAAACAGTGAGGGGTAGGATATGAAAGACGAGCTGATAATCAGTATTTCCGGGATCCGGGGCATAGTCGGCAAGACGCTTCGCGCGGAAACAGCGCTTCAGGCCGGCAAGGCCTACGGCAGATTTGTCAACGGCGGGCAGGTCGTTGTCGGCGGTGACTCGCGCAGTTCACACCTGATGCTCAAAACCGCCCTGATATCCGGCTTGCTGGCAACCGGTTGCGAGGTAATGGATATCGGTATCTGTCCCACGCCGACGATCGCCATGGCGATTCTGGGCACCGAGGCATCCGGGGGTGTGGCCCTGACAGCATCGCATAACCCGATACAGTGGAACGGGTTGAAATTCTTCAATAAAAAGAGCGAATTTATCACTTCCAAAGAATTCAGCCGTTTTAACAAGCTCCTGGTATCCGAGGATATCCCGACTAAAAGCTGGCGTATGCTGGGTTCGATCGGAAGCGATTTCAGCTGGGTTGAAAGGCACATAAACGCGGTGGCTGAACTTGATTGCATCAACCTTAACATGATCAGGCGCAGTAAATTTCGGGTCGTAATCGATGCTGTCAACGGCGGTGGTGCGATCGCCTGTCCGCAGATGCTGGAGAAACTGGGTTGCTCGGTGATGCGTCTCAACTGCGTTCCGGACGGCCATTTCCCCCATACCCCAGAACCATTGCCCAAAAACCTGAAGATGCTCTCCGAAGCGGTGGCTGACAGCGAGGCCGATATCGGATTCGCGGTCGACCCGGACGCCGACAGGCTGGCGATTGTCGATGAACGTGGTGTCCCGATCGGCGAGGAAAACACGCTGGCGATCGCGGCCGACTTTTACCTCTCACAGAAAAAGGGGCCGATGGTGATCAACATGTCTACCTCGAATATCAACCAGGATATATGCAACTCACATAAGTGCAAGCTTTACCGTTCGAAAGTCGGCGAGGCGAATGTCGTCCACATGATGAAACTCAAAAAAGCGGTGATCGGCGGTGAAGGCAACGGCGGAGTGATTTTGCCGGAACTTCATTACGGGCGGGACAGTTTAGTCGGTATGGCATTAGTGCTGTCTGCTCTGGCCGAAAGCAAGCAGACGGTTTCGGAGTACGTCGATGGACTGGGAAAATATGTAATCGTCAAAAGCAAAGGGAACATCACCAAAGGATTCGATGTAAAACTTAATGGCCTGCGGAAAAAACTGACTGCGCAGAAAATCACTACAGTCGACGGTATCCGTGTCGATTTTAATAACGGATGGGTACATATCCGCAAATCCAACACCGAACCGATCTACCGTCTGATTGCGGAAGCAGAAACTAAGAAAGAGGCCAATGCCCTGATCAAATTCATTAAGGACAAATTGTAATTTCGGAGAATAGGTTATGTGCGGAATAGTCGGATATACCGGAGAGAAAACCGCCCTCCCGATCTTGATGGAGGGTATCAAGCGACTCGAATACCGTGGCTATGATTCAGCCGGAGTGGCGCTTCTGGAAAATGATGGCCTGATCTTTGAAAAGAGCGCCGGGAAAATATCTGTACTCGAGGAAAAGATTGCCGGCAAGGATTTTCGCTCCACCTGCGGAATCGCTCATACCCGCTGGGCAACTCACGGTGAACCAAATACAATCAATGCTCATCCGCACACAGACACACATGGCAAACTGGCGATCGTCCACAACGGCATAATCGAAAACTACCGCAGTCTGCGCCAGTACCTGGAAAGCAGGGGGCACAATCTGCAGACCGAAACCGACACCGAAATACTGGTGCACCTGATCGAAGAATATTTCGAGGGTGACCTCTTCGAGGCTGTCCGTACTGCCCTGGTATTTGTCGAGGGTACTTATGGTATCGCGGTTATCTCGCGCGATAATCCCGGCGAAATTGTAGTCGCACGATCAGGCTCACCCCTGGTCATAGGATGTGGTCAGGGTGAGAATTTCGTCGCTTCCGATGTCTCTGCGCTGGTCCGCCATACCAAGCAGGTTGTCTATCTGGATGAGGGTGAAGTCGCCCGTGTGACCTCCGACAATTTTGAAATCAGTACGCTCGACAAAGCTCATGTCACCCCCGAAATTCAGGAGATCGAGTGGTCGCTCGATGAGATCGAAAAAAGCGGTTACGAGCACTTCATGCTCAAGGAGATCTACGAACAGCCGACCGCACTTGCCAACGCATTTCGCGGGCGTTTGAATTTCGAGGAAGGTACGTCCCGGCTTCATGGTCTCCACTTGCAGTACGACGAACTATTGAATATCAACCGAATTCTTTTCATGGCCTGCGGGACTTCCTGGCATGCCGGCCTGATCGGTGAATACCTGATCGAGGATATGGCCCGGATTCCGGTCGAGGTCGAGTACGCCTCCGAGTTTAGATATCGCTCGCCTATTATCGATGCCGGCACGATCGCGTTCGTGATCTCGCAGTCGGGCGAAACCGCCGACACCCTGGCGGCTTTGCGTGAGGCCAAACGCAAGGGAGCAACCGCGCTGGGGATATGTAACGTGGTCGGATCCTCAATCGCGCGTGAAACCGACGGCGGTATCTATATCCATGCCGGTCCCGAAATCGGTGTCGCTTCCACCAAGGCCTTCACCACCCAGATCATGGTGCTGGAACTGATCGGGTTGCTTCTGGCACGGATGAGAGATATGTCGATAGAAAAAGGCCGTCAGATCGTCGACGCCATCCAGAATATTCCCGGACAGGTCGAAAATATCCTTGCCACCAATGATAAGATCAAGAAAATTGCCGAGATCTATGCCGGATCGAACAACTTCCTTTATCTCGGTCGTGGTATCAATTACCCGGTAGCACTCGAGGGCGCACTCAAGCTCAAAGAGATCTCGTATATTCATGCCGAGGGCTACCCGGCCGCCGAGATGAAGCATGGGCCGATCGCGCTGATCGACGAGAATATGCCGGTGGTGGTGATCGCGCTGAAAGACCAGGTCTATGGTAAAGTTCTTTCCAACATCCAGGAAATAAAGGCCAGAAACGGCAAGGTGATCGCCATCGCGACCGAGGGCGATGCCGATATCGCCCGGATGGCCAACCATGTGATCTATATCCCCACAGTACCGTATTATCTGACCCCGATACTGTCGATCATCCCGCTTCAGCTTCTGGCATACCATATGGCGGTACTGCGCGGATGTGATGTCGACCAGCCCCGCAACCTGGCCAAGAGCGTGACAGTGGAGTAGCTGTATCAAACAGCGGTGTTGAATAAGATCGCTCTCACCCTTGTAATCCATTAGCTAAAGGCATTGTCAGCAGACGATAAGCAGATTAGTGACATATGTTAAAAAATTTCAGGGACTGCTCCATATCCGGGGCAGTCCCTGATGTTATTCATTCTTGCGAGACAATTAGATTTCGCCTACTTCATCAGGATCATCTTTTTAGTTTCGGTATAATCATCAGCGTTCATTCGATAGAAGTAGATTCCCGAGGCAACCTGCCTGCCGTTATCATCGCGACCGTTCCAGACGGCGTTATGGATACCGGCTTCCTGGTATTTATCTACCAGGGTTGCTACCTTCTGTCCCATGATATTGAACACATCGAGCCTGACACCGGAAGCCTCAGGCAGACTGTAGCTGATTTCGGTAGTCGGGTTGAATGGATTCGGACGGTTCTGTTCAAGAGTGAACCGCTCCGGAAGTTGTTTGACAACCGGAACCCACTCAACCGGGCAAGCCCGGCCGTTGATATCAGCAACTACCGCATCGAGGCCGGCTATATCAATTTCACCTTCGAGATAAATCTCGGCAAAGGTATTGTTTCCTGACGGAATATAACCGTTTCCACTGAAATCGATCATACCGAGATAAATGTTGCTGGATCTGCTGTCGGCAATCAGATTCATGTCGCCTGTCAAATTCACAACTTCCAGACCTTGTACCGGGTTGTCACAGGCAATCTCCAGCTGGATACCATGGATATCGAACGGTGCTGATGTAATAAACTCGATATGCGTATTCTCGCCATCAAACGTCGATCGCACAATCAGTTCCACCGCTGGCAAAAACGGTTTAGCGACGGCGGGATTAGCTGAACAATAGTGCAAAGGCCCGGGGCCATCGCGGAAGATGTAGTTTATCAGGTAGACAGGGTCGGCCACGTTGTAGTCGCAGTCACCGTTAGCGTCGCTGGCATACATACAGTACGGGGCCGGCGCGCCGGCTATGAATATCCAATTGTATACAAACATGGCGTCGCTGACATCCACCGAGCAGTCGGTGATTGTCCGGGAAGTCCTTGACTTTAACAGGTAAACC
>WJMC01000233.1 GCA_014728145.1 Candidatus Zixiibacteriota bacterium
AGGGCTGTTCTCGGCTTTCCTGGATGCTGAAAAAGTTGAAATGTATGGCGTGGAACCATCAGGCAAAAGCTTCAAGGAGGGTGAACATGCCGCCACTCTGACTTACGGTTCCCCGGGTATCATTCACGGTTTCAAGTGCTACCTGTTGCAGGATAATGAAGGACGACCGCTTCCTGTTTATTCTATCGCCTCCGGATTGGATTATCCGGGCGTCGGCCCCCAGCACAGTTATCTCAAGGATATCGGCCGCGTGCAGTACAAAACTATTAACGACAAGGAAGCGCTGGACGCTTTCTTCATGCTTTCCCGTGAGGAGGGAATCATCCCGGCCCTGGAAAGCTCGCACGCGGTCGCTTACGCCATAAAGATGGCAAAAGAACTCGACAGCGATCGCACTATCCTGGTCAATCTCTCCGGTCGAGGTGACAAGGATATCGATTATGTAGCTCAAAAATACGGAAAGGATTACGACCTTTTATAGACTCATGACCCATTGCCCTTTCCAATGCCGGATCCGGAAACTCCAGCGCGGTCCGGCATTTTTCCACCAGGTACAGATTATCACCTTGCTGAAAAGGATGGATCGGTTTTCATGCTAACATTGCCGGCAATTATGATCGTTTGAAGTTTATTCTGATGATGTTATTGGGCTCAGTTAACCGGGCAGTTTACTGTTGGCCAAAGCCATGATCCCGGCCTTCAGTGCGAAATCTTTGGTAATCGTAATATGACATCTCGGGAAGCTTTTGCATAAAAGCGACAAGCGACCAGATATCCTGATCGCCCAAAAGTTCGCCAAATGCCGGCATACCGGTAAGCTTGATGCCGTTTTTGGTGATCCAGAACAGTTCAGCGGGGCTCCATTCGCCGACTTCCTCAATCAGTTCCGGCGGAAGCGGATACATCCCAAGCGCGAATCGCTCACGGCTTATTCCGATTGCACCGTGACAGGGCAGGCACAGGCTGTCGTAGTACTTAAAGCCGGATAACAGCATGGAAGAGTCCTGTAAATTCGAAAGGACAGTGTCTTCGGCATGATGATGAATCGAGCGGTCTTTGGTGGTTTCGATCAGCCTCAGGGTCAACCCGTTATGTTTGGAATTCGCAGAAATATTGTACCAGCCCGAATTTATGTAGAAGAAAACAGCCCCTGCCAGTATTACTATCACTATCAGGATCGCTATAATTGTTTTCATTGGGCAAATCCTTTCAGCCAAAAAAATGATATCACGACCTCGCCAGGAGATCGTGATATCGCTTGCGAAGAATAGGAAGTCAGATGACAAAGAACAAAACTATAGCATGAGTTATTTATCATTCGTGAACAGGTAATCACCGCCGGCGGCGTTGGCATGGCAGGCAATACATCCCTGATTTGTACCTTTGGCAACTCTTCCGGCCAGGGCTATGCCCTTCGGGTTTTCCATGATACCCCCATCGGGAGCGTACTTGACATAAAACCAGTTCATATGCTCCGGATCGTAACCTTTTTCACGATGAAGCATTATGGTTACTGCCGCCAGATACTTATCCGGTGACCGGGAAATCTTCTCCTGAGTGGCATCCTCACCGCCATAGTTATCCTTGATTATGACGTGGTAATGTTTACCCTCGACTTCAATCATATTGTAATACAGGCGCAAGAACTTCCCATGGGGTGAAGATCCGGGATATACTCCCGAACGCATGGGCCAATCCGTGTATCCCTGCATTGCGGTCCAGGCTTTTTCAGCGAAGCTGACATCGGATGATCCGCCAAAAGCCATATCTTTCTGAGCCAGAACATTAATTCCAAAACCGAGAATCAACAGGAGACTTAGTGTAAATGTTAATATGGTATTTTTCCGGGTCATCAGAACCTCCTCCTCAGGGTATCATTTTTACACGTAGTGTTATCAAGATATCGCTGCCGATGTGTGCAAACAATACTATAAAATAGCCTACTGATTACGTATATCTGTTACGCAGAACCAGTTATCCATTAGATAGTAATAAAAATGCTTAACTATTATAATCAGGCGGTCAGGGAATCATATTTGCGCAACAGTTCGAGAGAATACTCAGCCGTGGAAAGACCGGATAGCGCTGCGGTCTCTACCCCGCAGGAAGCTTTCCCAAAGGCGTCACCGCAAAACAGCACCGGTCCGGGGGCACTTGAATAGACCAGTCGATCGGGATGATGTACCGCGACATCGCTGTAACGCCAGCGATGAACCTGGTATTCGAGCGGTTTTGCGCCGATGATATCCGCTGCTATCTTGAGCAGGTCACGGGCGATATCATCCGTGTTATCCTCCCAGTGCTCATGGGCATAGGAACAGGTCGAATGGATCGTGACACTTCCGGTGGATGAAATCGATTTGCTCTGGTTGTCGGCGATCCAGCGGATCGAACCATTTTCAAACCTAATCCATCCGGTTCGGCCGATCCTGGAGCCTTGATCGAGAACAGCCATAACAGCGATACAGCGGTTGTACTCGATCTCACGCAGTGATTTTATTATCCTGGAATCTAACTCTGTTTCTATATTCGATAACACCGCCAGAGACTGCGGTACCGGCGCGCTCAGGACTAAAAGTTTCGACCTGAATTCGCGACCGTCCGCGCAGGTTACAATCCAGTGATCTTCTCTATAATCCGCCGTCATAACCCGGCATTTATTTACAATATTTTGCTTTTCAGCCAGAAATTTTGGCACGGCGGTCATGCCCTGACTGCCGACATAATGATCTCTTTCGCCGTTAAACCACTTATGGACCAGGCCGTCTTCGAGCCAGCTTGCAAGGTATTCACAGAATACGCTGTCCTTGCAGATGAACTCCTGCGCGCCGTGGTCAAAACGTGCCTCACCAATCCTGCGGGTAGCCATACGGCCACCGACCCCGGGGGACTTGTCGAGGATTAGGGGACGGATATCGTGGTGGTGGAGATAATCAGATGCCATTAAACCGGATATACCGGCACCCACGATTATTAAATCTGATGTATTTTTAGAGATACTCAATTCGCCCGAAGTTTCCTTTTCCATAGACTTAATCTATTAAACGTATCACGACAACAACTGTTCCGGAATTGTTTCTCGCACCCGGCAAAGCGTTTACGTTTTATTTTACTCAAGGCGGTCTTTGAACTTCAAAAAAACACTAAGTACATGAATCCTCTACGGCAAGAACTTCCCAAAAAACTATGAATTCTGAATTCATTGAAACTAAACAGCCAATACTCCTCTCTTTATTGACATATACTGTTGCTGTTCAATCATATATGCTGGCAATTACACCAACCGGGAAGATGTGAACTGATTTTCAGAGTAATCTCGACAGTGCGCTAAGAACCTGGAAGTGAAAAAAACTGCTGAAATCGGGACCAACTGCTTGAACTCGGGCGATGCAATCATGGTTTAGTTGAATACAGGATCAAGAGAATCCTTTATTGTTTTTACATTCAAACGAAAATTTAAAATTAGTCCTTAAAAGGAGGAGTACGATGAAAAAGCTTCAGATTATTTTTATTTCTGTGGCGATCCTTATGATCGCGGTTGTTTCGGCAAGCGCTCAGCATAGTCACAGCGCCAGGGATGAACATAATATGTTCTACGTCAACGATCCGGTCAATCGCAACACTGTAACATTCAAGAGCACTGCCCCGCTGGAAGATATAGTGGGCACCTCAAATAATATTACCGGCTACCTGGTTTTCGATCCTGAAAACCCGAAGAACGGCGGTCATGGTGAACTGACTGTACCGGTCAAGAGTTTGAATACCGGAATCCCTACTCGCGATGAGCATCTGGCGGCTAAGGATTGGATGAACGCTGAGAAGTATCCCAATATCGTGTTGAAAATTGATGAACTCAAAAGTATCAGGGAGATAAGTTCCAACAGCTCATCGACCACATACGATGTCACCGCCACGGGTGAAGTCATAATCAAGGGCAAGAGCAAGCGGATCGAATTTCCTGCCCGGATAACCTACCTGGTGGAATCGGAGAAGACTAACGCGCGCATGCCGGGTGATCTATTGGCGGCTCGCGCTGAATTCGATGTGTCCCTGGCTGATTTCGGTATCACCGGTCCGGCCGGAATGGATATCATCGGCACTAAAGTCGGTGAAACAATCACTATCGAGGCCAGCATGGTAGCCTCGAATTCATCTGAATTGGCGCTAAACCCGGCGGGTAAATAGGGCGGTATCTTTAATTTTTGAGCATTCTCTCGCAGCAAGTGCCTTGAATGCTGAGATGAGACTGAGGACGGGGGATTAAACACCTCCGTCTTCATGCTCTAAGACTAAGTGGTACTGTTAAGCACGCCGATCAAAGGGGAATAGATGAATTCAATACATAAAACAGTTCCCGCCCTCGCCCTGCTTCTGACTTTGGGAGCAGTTATAACCTGGCAGGCTACCGGCGGTGACTACTACACTAAGTTCGAAGTTGTCGAAAGAGTCGAAAGGCTTCCTGATGCCGATGACCCCCTGGCCGGGACCGGATTCTACGACGATGAAAAAGTGATCGAGACAGTCACACGCAAGGATTTCAGGTTCGGACTTTTGCCGACTCCTGCGGGGCTTTTCGACAAACATATTCTGTCGGTCGCATCGATCAGTCTGCCGCTCTGGGTGATTTCTTTCGGAGTCATCTGGTTTACACGCAAAAACAGAGGCAAGCGGTTATAGCCAGGAAAACCGGTAGCTAACTGTGGGATATCACTTTTTTACTATGAAACGCGCGTCCACGGCCTTGGTGGTCTTAGGCGATGACGATATGATAAACGGGTTTATATCCAGTTCTGTAATAACAGCAAAGTCGGAGACCAGCTGGCTGACTCGTAAAATTGAGTCTTCCAGCACTTCCATATTGACCGGTTCAGCACCCCGGAACCCCTTGAGCAGTTTAACACCGCGCAAAGACTCGATCATCTCTTTGGCATCCAGGTCGGAGAGAGGATTGATCCTGAACGCGACATCCTTCATCACTTCAACATAGACACCCCCCAGACCGAACATTATTACAGGTCCGAAAGCCGGGTCCGATGACATGCCGATAACCGTCTCTACACCACCCGAGACCATCTCCTGCACAACTACCGAGAACTTCTCTTTGGGTTTGAGGTCTTTGGTAACCGACTTCTTGAGCTCGTTGAATGCTTTCTCGATCTCTTCTGCAGTACGCAGGTCGAGACGGACCGCTCCGCGATCAGTTTTATGCAGGATCTTGGGAGTATTCACTTTCATAGCGATCGGGTAACCCAGCTTTTTGGCGTGCTTGACCGCTTCTTCAACTGAGAAAGCATACAGGTATGGCGCAATCGGGAA
>WJMC01000234.1 GCA_014728145.1 Candidatus Zixiibacteriota bacterium
TAGAACTGCGTTAATTTGTCGAGGTTATCTGTTTTTAAAAATAGTATCCCGCTCATGATTGTATTGCCGTCAGCTGATTTTCTGCCGAAGCTTCTCGAGGCGATCGTCGGCGTCGTTGATGTAACGCAGGTTGTCGATATTGTCTCCTGTATAGGATATCAGCTCCTCGTAATATTTGATTGCCCGTTGATAATTTTCCATACCTTCTTCTGCCCGGGCGGCATAATACAGGCTTAAGAGATAAGATTGCGCCCGTGTGGTCTGATTATTTCCCTCGATCACTTTCTGCAATAACTCGAGACCTTCTGCGTAGTTACCGGTCAAAACCAGCAGGGTACCATGCTCCATTTTGGAAGTGGTGACATCCTGTTGCGGTATCTTGCGCAGTTTTTCATAGGCTTTGATCATCGCGGCGGTATCCTCAGCAACTTTTGCTTTGAATAACTCCTCGAGGCTTTCGGCCAGCGGCCACAGCTGTTCGGGCAGGCGTCTCTTGAAATCTCGCAATAGTACATCGAAATGTTTCTCGGCTTCTTCGTGGTACCGGGGTCCGAGCTCATACAGCATGAACATATGCGAGAATGCCTGAAACTGGGGGGTAGCCCATTCAGCGGATTGTTTGCTGTATTTATACGCGCTGTCAAGCTCATTGAGTAACAGGTAAGTTCCGGCCAGCATCATGGAGTGCGTGCTGACATAACTGCTGTCCCGGGCTTGCTCCGAAGCTGTTATCGCATTTTTAAGCAGATCCAGGCTTGCATTAAAATCACCCCGCCACTTGGTCAGGTCGGCTTTTAATGAATAGTAGTCCGACATTATATAAGGTTCGTCCTCGTATTGACCACGCATCCTTTCGAGATATTCCCCGGCGGTTTCAAAATCTCTTTTAAGTACCTCCATGCGATGCAAATTTGTATAAGCACTTACATTGCCCGGGTCTATCTCGAGAAGTTTTTCGTATTGCTCGATTGCTTTGTCGATTTCACCTATTCTCCTGTAGGAATACGCCAGGTAGGAATAACCTGCCGGCGAGTTGGGGTGATGCTCGATAAGTTTCTTTGCAAAATCGATCGCCTTATCGAATTCACCCATGTTGGTATAGATTTCAGCCGCCAGGTCGAGCGTCCAGCGATCTTTGGGCTGGTAAAACAGGAGCGTATCGATCTGAGCTAAAGCCATCTGCCTGCTTCCCATGTTATACAGGAAAATCGCATAAAAATAGCGCCCCTCGAAATCATTGGGATAATTACTGATATACGACTGAATCTTGATGTATGCCGATTCAAACCTCGATCTCAGCCACAGGTCGGCGTAGATCTCCAGAAGTGATCGATCCTGGACATTGAGTTTATCTTTGTACTTCAGGGCCTTGGTGAAAAACTCGGAACTGCGCTGGGGTCTGCCTAAAAATGCGGAAGACATCCCGGCCCGCATGTATGCAAGTGCAAAGGTCGTATCGAGGCTGACCGCCTCAGTAAAGTATTCGAGCGCTTCGTCATGACGGCCGGTTTCGAATTTGCGGATGCCCAGGATGTACTGCTTGTAAGCTTCCTGGGATGATGATGTCAGCGTGGTGACATCCTCCTCGGCCGCGGTAATCTGTATATCGAGCGAGACTGCGATCTTTGAGGTCAGGCTGTCGACCAATTGAAACGGATCATCACCGACCACCCGTTCGGCCAGAAGCACATTACCGCTTCCAACATCCTCCACACGGGCGTCGATACGGATCTGGTCGCCGACCTTATAAAATGATCCGGAAAGGGCAGATGAAGCCCCCAGAGACCTGGCGGCCTGGATGCCGGATGAGTAGGTAATCTCGGTCGCGTTCTCATCAAGTTTATTGGCGATGTGGTTGAATATCCTGCGCCTGCTGATGATATTGCCGCTCTGTTCCCGGGTCAGGTCGGTTTCCATGATTTCCGGCAGACCGGCCTTGAGCCAGTCCAGCTCGGGATCATTGGTTTTATTTTCGAAGTTGAGAATCGCCAGGGCGTTTTCGGGTTGACCGTCGGCAGTGGTTGACTGCGAGGGCTTACCCCGCATACTGTAAATAATCGCGAAGATCCCGATGACCGCTACGATCGCCACGATCGCTTTCCAGCTGATCATGCTGGATGATTTCTTGGACTGGGGCGCACTTCCGATAAATGACTGTGTGTCGGAATCTCCGCTGTCAAAGCGTTTGCGCAGGCTGCGAAGGTCGACTACCAGGTCACGACTGTCCTGGTAGCGGTCCTGGGGATCCTTTTGAAGGCACTTGTCGATGATTCGTTCCAGTTCGGCTGGTATTGACTGGTTATATTCCCGGATCGACGTCTGGCGTGCTTCGAGTATCTTGGCCATGGTCGAGACGCGGTCGGAGCCCTCAAATGGAAACCTGCCGGAAAACAGCTTGTAAAGCAGGATCCCGAAAGAGAATATATCCGAGCGGATATCGACTTTTTCACCGCGGGCCTGTTCCGGAGACATATACGATACTGTGCCGAGGATCTTGCCTTCCTGGGTCAGGTCGGAAGACACGGTTTCCGTCTTGTCCGATTCCGGTTTCCTGAAGATTCCGGATTGTGGTTTAGCCAGTCCGAAATCCAGAATCTTGGGATCGTTGTCGTCATTGATGATAATATTGTCCGGTTTGATGTCGCGGTGGACTATGCCCAGCTTGTGGGCGGAGGCAAGCCCGGAAGCGGTCTTTTCGGCAATTCTGAGCAAGTGGTTAAAGGGACGCTGTTTTTCTGCCAGGTATTCGCTTAAGGAAACACCCTGAACATATTCCATGACGATGTAATCGAACTGATTGTCGTCTTCGTCTGTGTCGCTGTCGATGTTGAAAATCGCCATAACGTGCGGACTGGAAATCTTTGCGGCGGTTTGCGCTTCGCGCTTGAAACGTTCCAATCGTTCGGGATCGTTGAAGTTTTCGGAGTGCAGTACCTTGATCGCGACCTTGCGGTTGAGCCTGGTGTCTTCCGCCATGAATACAGTGCCCATACCGCCTTCACCCAGTTTACGGATGATCTTAAAATGCGCGAATTCTTTTCCGGCCTCAAGGCTCATGGTTACTCCCTTTTCAGGATCATGGTCGTAATATCATCGGATCTCGGGGCATCACCCACGAAAGCGTCAACATCGTCGAGGATTTTCTGGTTCAGCTCTTCCGGAGCCAGGGCCCTTGCGGGGACTGCCAGTTGCTCGAGGCGATCATCGCCATACTGCTGTTCGACATTGCCATTGTCGGCCTCGGTGACACCATCGGTGAAGATAAGCACTAAATCCGAAGGTGACAACTTAATACTTTTTTCTTCCCAGGTAGCGAAATCGAAAGCACCGATCATCATTCCGGTCGCCTCCAGGTATTCGAGATCGCCATCTGCATTTATAAACAGCGGGGGGTTGTGCCCGGCATTTACATAGTTTAGGCTGTTAGTTTCAAAGTCAAGGATAGCCGCAAATAAAGTGGCAAAGTTTTCGGACTTGCTGTAATTGCAAAGCTGGAGAGAAACATTTTCGACCGCTCGTGCCAGATCGAAGTCCGGGTTGTGATATTGAATTCGAAAAGATGCCAGGATGTTCGACATTAACAGGGCCGCACCCAGGCCCTTGCCGGAAACATCGGCAACCAGGAGCAACATCCGTCCATCGGAGATTTTCTGCAGATCGTACAGGTCGCCGCCGACAGAACGTGACTGTTCCTGGAAGAAGTGCAATTTGTATCCTTCAATATTCGGAATCTCGGTGACCAGCAGGTCGCGCTGGATCTTTGAAGCCCTGCGCAACTCAGCATTTAAGACTTCGCGGACCTGGCGTTCCTCCATCAGGTTGTAGTTGATCAGGCGGGAGGCGATGATGTTTCCAAAAGTGGCCAGAACCCGCAGGTAATCGTCGTTGTACCGATGAAGGGGCTGGGTAGTGTCTACATAGAGGATGCCGAGTACACGCTCTTCCTCGAAGAGCGGAACCGCCATGGCGGAATTCATCTCCGACATGATGATAGACTTCTGATCCGAAAAACGTGGATCGTCCATCGGGTTACCAATCAAAACCGAGGTCCGGTTTTCCATGATTTCATTTATGATTGTTTTCGATAACTGCAATTCCCCCGGTTCGTTTTTACCCAATACAAGCCTGGCGGCGGTGTAAACATCGCCGGTCTTGTCATCGATATTCAAGATTACCAGTCTTTCAGCCGGGATTATGCGTGAGATCAGCTTCAGTGATTTATCCAGCATCTCCTGCTTTGGATCGGTCTGTGCCAGCATACGGGCGATATCGAAAAGAGTCGGCAGAAGTTCGGGGATTTCCGAGGCTTTGCGCGGGAGAGGACGCTTGGTCTCGTCGACTGACATAAATACAGAATGCTCGGGAATCTCCTCTGCCAGCGGTGTGCGGGGACTTCCACTGCTTGAAAACGGTGATTCAACTCCTGTACTCAGCTTGAATTCTGCGCGCCCCAGCACAAGCGCATCTTCAGCCTTGATTCTCTTTTTGGAATCGATTTGTACCCCGTTGACCGCAGTGCCGTTATGGCTGTCGAGATCTTCGATGAAGCACTGGCCGGATTCATCGACATCGATCCTGGCATGAATCCTCGAGACCGTTTTATCGGGCACCTGAAAATCCGCGTCCGCACCGCGTCCGATACTGTAACTGCCCGGTTTAAGTTCCCAGGAATAGAACTTTTCTCCGTCGGTTCCGTCGAGTTTCAGCATAATCGTTTCAATATACTTATGAGTGTCATGATTTCAGCTATGAAAACTGGTTGCAAGATATATGCAATCAGTTTTTATGCAATAAAAAAACCGCCCGGCAATTCCGGGCGGTTCGTATATAGAGCGTATATTTAACAATCCGGTATGCTGTCGCCGTCGGGATCGCAGGGTGTGCTTCCACCGGCGAAAGCGAAATTGATTATATAGACTGCGTCACTGACTTCGACTGTCGAATCGCAGTTGACATCGGCGGATTCAAGCGGATCCGGCGCGGGGCCACCGGCAAAAGCGTAGTTGATTATGAAAATAGCGTCAGATATATCCACCGCGTCATCATCGTTGACATCGCCACACAGGTAGGGTTCGCTGACTATAAGTTGAACCTCAGGCGATGAATAGGCTGGTATGTCGTTGGTGAAGACGACAGAGAAGCTGATATTATTCAAGCCCGCCTGGAGGCCTTCGATTACCAGATCGTAATCGTTAATGATTTCAAGATCGGCGATCTGGTCAGGTTGTGTGACCTGCATGAAATTGTACTCGGTATTCGGCCTGACAAGGCTGTCATCCATATCTCTGAACCAGACTTCGAGCTGATCGAGCGTGTCACCGATACCGAGCTCAAGAGCGCCGATAACATTGGAATTGATTACATTCACGAGCGTGCTGTCATTCTGCTTGATGACCAAGCCCTTCAACTCGGGCGGAGTCTCGCAGAGATGTTCCTCGACTTTAAAAGCGTCGATACCGGCTTCTACTATGCTCTGGGTTCCGCCGTCATTGGCGGTAAAGCGGAACTGCATCTGGTCGGTCAGGCTTACCCCGGCGGCCGTGATTGTCGACGAGGGTATTGTATGTGAAGTCCAGGCCAGGTCATTGTCCTGGTCGTGCCGGGCGATTTCCTTCCAGCCGGAGGTCCCATCGTTTGCTTCCACCAAAAGCTTGTCCGAACCGTCGGAATCCGTCAGCTTCAGGAAATAGGAATATGAAACCGCGCCGTCCACCGAAAGATCGATCGAAGGCGAGATCAACCTCACCGCTCCGTCATCGACATCGGTGTTGCCGTACTGATTCTGAGTCAGGTAGCATTGACCGCTGCCGTCGGCATCGGAAGCCGGATCGTAGTCCCAGCTGTCGTCATCAACCGGAACACCTCTCTGCCAGTACCCGCTGGAAGCACCGGCCACCTCGGTTGTCCAGCCGGCGTCAGATTCAAAATTATCCTGAATCGATGTATGCACATCGACCATTGAATAGGCAACATGCGGGTTGTCGGGATCGGTGTCGTAGAAGACACCATTTTCCTGTTCCTCGGCGGTGATATAGAATTCGAGCCTGCTGTTGCAGTCCACTAACGGAAGGTAAACATGGTACACATCGGGATCAGGCATGTTCAGGTCCACAGATGTTACAGGACCATCATCGATCGAATAATGCAGTTGCCCGCTGTTGGGAACCGGAATACCGTTGTTTACGCTGTTGACTTCCACGATGAAAAAGCTGTTTTGATCGGGCGAAATCTGATCGGGAATTCCCTGTGGATACGCAAA
>WJMC01000235.1 GCA_014728145.1 Candidatus Zixiibacteriota bacterium
GACGTATATGGAAAAGCAGGAATCACAGCCTCTCGATACTCCTGAAGATCGCAAAAAAGCCTGGGACGATCTCTTTGAAGACTGAGTTTTCAGCCTGATGTCAACCTGACTACCGCCAGAATATGCTTGCGATTAGATGCCTGCATCCGTATAATCATAAACTACTAAAGGACTGGTGGATTGTATGGATACAAAGCTTTTTCTGTTCGAGGATGACAACTACGAAAACTTTTACCCGCTGACTGTTAATCGACCTGTATTTACGTTGTTGTCGGGATTATTCCCGCTCTGGGAGAAATGGCGCCTGTTGGTCGGCGAGACAGCTCTCAGTTTCGATTGTCGTGGAGAACTGGCTAAAAGAGTTCGCGAAAACACCGGCATTACATGCAATCGCTTTGATTTTTCGGACTGTCGCAAGATAGTTTTCATCAACGGCAGGGTCAGGCCTGAGCCGATTCTCTGGAAACTGCTGAATCAGACCGAAACCAGTTGTCTGTTTTTAAACAACGGCAACCTGGCCGCCATGGTGCTTCTGGCAGATTCGCTGGAAGCTTCTAATATCGCCCGGATGAATTACTGGGGTTACGGTCACCTCAAGTCGCTGATCAGCCAGTTACCCAAACAGGAAGTGAAGGTGGACTGGTACGATTATATCTGGGATTTCATCGCTCGCAATCCGGAAGAAATCGAATCCGACTTCCATCTGTTCATAGAACATTTATCGAAGGATCATCTGCCACCGGATAATCTTAGCGAACATGGTATCCTGGTCTATAAACCGGAGTCTGTACTTGTTGCACCTTCCGCGAAAATCGATGGTCAGACTGTCCTGGATGCCCGCGGAGGCCCGATCGTGGTTGGCGAGGATGCGTATATCAGCGCTCATACACGCATCGAAGGCCCCGCCTTCATCGGTCATCAGACTCAATTACTGGGGGCAAAAGTGCGCGAAGGCTGTTCATTCGGTCCGGTCTGCCGGGTCGGGGGAGAGGTCGAGGAATCGATCTTTCTGGGATACACCAACAAGTACCACGAGGGTTTCATCGGACACGCTTATCTTGGCCAGTGGGTCAACCTGGGTGCGTTGACGACTAACTCCGACCTGAAGAATAACTATGGTAATATCCGGGTCGATCTCGGCTACGGCCAGATTGACAGTGGCCAGATGAAGGTCGGGTCGTTTGTCGGCGATCATGTCAAGACCGGAATCGGCACGTTATTGAACACCGGGATCAGCATAGGCTTCGCTTCGAATATATTTGGAGGCGGTTTGACGGCTGAGAAATACATCCCGCCCTTTATCTGGGGAGGTAACGGTGGCTACGCCGAGTACCGTCTCGACAAGGCTCTGGTCACAGCCGAGGTCTCGATGGCGCGTCGCAAGCAGAAATTGTCTGCCGATGACAAGCATCTCTTTAACGAAATCTACGACACCAGCGCCGACAAACGCCGTAAATTTATTTCGAAGAATGAAGATAAGTGAGTAATTCTTAAGGCAATAGAGAATCAGGAAAATCGCGATTATGTCGATAAGTATTTATGAAGGGAACTCTGGCCGGATTCATTTTTAACAGAGCTACAGGAGTGTTGGATGCCAGAATTGCGCAAAGATCCCATTATTGGACGATGGGTAATCATATCAACGGAACGTGGAAAACGTCCCTCGGACTTTACAACTCAGCCCAAGCAGAAAGACAACAAAACCTGCCCCTTTTGTTATGGTAACGAGCACCTGACGCCACCGGAGGTCTATGCTTTGCGGGAGGAGGGCAGTAAGCCCAATCAGCCCGGGTGGAAACTGCGGGTGATACCCAACAAGTATCCGGCCCTGATTATCGAAGGTGAACTCAACCGCGAGGGTGAGGGGATGTTCGACCGCATGAACGGGGTCGGCGCTCACGAGGTGATTATCGAATCACCGGACCATATGAAGGATCTGGCTGATTTGGACTCCCGCCAGATCGAGGAAGTCATACGGGCTTTTATATTGCGCATGAAGGATTTGCGCAATGACGTCCGTTTTCGGTATTGCCTGGTGTTTAAAAACCATGGCGAAGCGGCCGGCGCTTCCCTGGAACACACTCACAGTCAGTTGATAGCCACTCCGATAGTGCCCAAGGCAGTGACCGAGGAGATGAAAGGCTCAAAACTCTATTTCGATTTCAAGGAACGCTGTATCTACTGTGATATAATCAGGCAGGAGCTTCTGACCAATACCCGTCTGGTGGGCCAGAACGAGCATGTGGTCGCGATCGAACCGTTTGCTCCGCGCTTTCCCTTCGAGACATGGATTTTGCCCCGCAACCATATCCATAGATTCGAGGAGTCCGACGAGGACACACTGATCTCGCTGGCATCGATACTGAAACAGACGCTCTTGCGCCTGAGGTCGGCTCTCAACGATCCGCCGTTTAATTTCATTATCCATACCGGTCCCTGGGTGGAGGGCAACAAGCTCCATTACCACTGGCATATGGAGATCTTTCCGAAACTGACCCGTGTGGCCGGTTTCGAGTGGGGAACCGGTTTTTATATCAATCCGACTCCTCCCGAGGAGGCCGCCAGGTATCTCAATGAAATCGAAGTTTAAGAGGGTGTATGATGGATAATATGAAGATCTTATTCGTTTCGCCGGAGTGTGTGCCCTATGTCAAAACCGGCGGTCTGGCCGATGTTACCGGAGCATTGCCGAAAGCGCTGGCCGGATTGGGCAATCAGGTCAGGGTCATCCTGCCTCTCTACAAGTCTGTAAATCTTGAAAAGTACGGGATCAAACCGCATGACCTGTTTCCGGCTGATATCTTCGTGCCGATTGCCGGACAGGATCATAAAGTCGGTCTGTATACCACAGGTCCGCGTGCAGATGATGTCGAGTACTGGTTTGTCGAAAACGAGCACTTCTTTGACCGAGATGGTATTTACCTGGATCCTTCTACCGGCAATGATTATTACGACAACGATGAGCGCTACATCTTTTTCGGGAGAGCCGTGCTGGAAGTCAGCAAGGCACTTCGATTCGCCCCGGATGTGATTCATCTCAATGACTGGCAGTCCACCATGACAGCAGGATATTTACATACGCTCTACCGTGATGACAGTTTCTTTAAAAACTCACGCACGGTCTTTACGATCCACAACATAGGCTACCAGGGTCATTTCAGTTCGGAAACTTTTCCAAAGCTGGGAGTGGGTGATGAATTCTTCGCTCCCGGTTCACCGTTTGAATACTGGGACCATGTCAATTTTCTGAAAATAGGTATAACCACCTCCAATTTGATCACCGCTGTGTCGGAAACCTATGCCGAGGAAATCCAGTCCGGTAACGAGGCCGGCCTGGGTATGGAGGGGATTCTGACATTTCGTTCCGATGACCTCTATGGTGTTTTAAACGGTGTCGATTACGATATCTGGGCGCCGGACAACGATGACCTGATACCATTTGATTATAATATCAACAATATATCCAATAAGTACAAAAACAAGCAGGCGCTTTTGCACCTGGCGGGACTTCCGGAGCGGGGCGAGAGAACGCCGTTGATCGGGATGATCACGCGCATGGTCGACCAGAAGGGTTTCGACCTCATAAATAAAGTCACCGACCAGCTTTTCGCGCTGGATATCCAATTCGTGCTTTTGGGGACGGGAAACGAAAACTATCACAGCCTGTTCGAGGCGATGCAGGAGATCTACCCGCGCAAGGTTAAGGCTTTTCTGAAATTTGACAACAAGGTCGCGCACATGATCGAGGCCGGCTCGGATATGTTTTTGATGCCTTCCCGCTACGAACCCTGCGGTCTCAACCAGATGTACAGCCTGCGCTACGGTACCGTGCCGATTGTACGTAAAACCGGAGGCCTGGCGGATACTATTTTCGATTACAACGAGAATCCACATGAGGGTAATGGCTTCGTCTTCGAAGCGTATGATGCGGAGCAAATGCTTGACGCGATAAAACGCGCTATTATCACCTACAAAGATAAAAACCTCTGGACGCAGATCCAGAAACGGGGCATGACTGCTGATTTCAGCTGGGAAGCCTCCGCCCGCAAATATCTGGAAATCTACAAACGGGCAATGGATAAGGAAATGGCCACAAACGTCCACACACCGGATTTTTTATAGAACGAGCAAGCCGGACACGGCCATGTCGTGTCCGGCAATGTTGATCGCGGACAGATTGATCAATATAATATAATTTATGTCAGACTGAACAAGCCGACCTATTAATTGTTGTAGTTTATGTATTTAGAATCTCATCAGGAGGTGAGTGAATTGTTCGCGTGGTCAGTGGTAATTTTTCTGCTTATGGTGGTTTCAGCCTTTATCGGTTTTACCGATGTCTCGACCCCGTTGGCCGGATTTGCCAAGGTGATGTTTTTCATCTTTTTTATGATGTTTTTTGTCATGCTGGTGATAGGGATCACCCGCAGTTCGCCCAAAGCTAAAAAAGAAGATTAATCGTCAATTGTCCGGCAAATAAGAGAACTGCTTCGTGTTAAAGCAGATCAGAACAACTACTCACCGCGAAGCTTTTCATCATCTGCATGCTTCAAAAGTTCTTTGGCCTCGGCAGCATCCTTAACCCTTACCATTACACAAGGCCGTCCGACATTGGCAGTCATAGTCGGAAGCATTCCGCCGGCATCATCAGCCCTGAGCATGACATCGATTCCATGGGCTTCGAGATACGCTTTAACCAGTTCAGCCTGGGTGCGTTCGTCAAAAATTCGCAGACATACCAGTTCTTCAGAATCATCCATTGTAAACTCCTTAAAAGGGGGCAAAAAAAGAGGCGGCTTCCGGATTCGAACCGGAGAATAGAGGTTTTGCAGACCTCCGCCTTACCACTTGGCTAAGCCGCCCAATAAAATGGAGCGGGAAACCGGACTCGAACCGGCGACAATCACGTTGGCAACGTGAGGCTCTACCAACTGAGCTATTCCCGCCCGCTAATCTGGCAATAATATATCGGCAATTTCAAGGTTGTCAACAGATTTCACCTTAAATTTTTATAATATTATGCCCGGCATAGGTTTGCGATGATAAAAATGTGAGCGAAGATGAAATCGCGGATTTATTTGTCGGTCTTTTTTTGATCGATGTCAAAAATTCTCTTTTTGGGCAATAAACTCTTCTGGCCAAACAGATTAATCTTGACTTTATGATTCCGATTTATAACTTCAATATTTTAATTCAACTTAAAGCAGGGATTTTTTTAAAATGAGATGGAGTCAGTTATTCATACCTACGTTGCGAGAGGATCCGGCCGAGGCCGAGCTGATTTCGCATAAATTACTGGTGCGCGCCGGTTATATTCGCAAAGTGGCCGCCGGTGTGTACAATTATCTGCCTTTGATGCAGATGGTGCTCGATAATATATCACGTATAGTGCGCGAAGAGATGAACCGCCAGGGAGCGGTCGAAATCCTGATGCCGGTTTTGGTGCCGTCTGAACTGTGGAAAGAGTCGGGTCGCTGGGAATCCTTCGGCAAGGAGCTGATGACCATGAAGGACCGCCACGAGCATGACCTGATCCTGGGTGGAACGCATGAAGAAGTGGTCACCGACATTGTGCGCAAAGATGTTCGTTCCTATCGCCAGTTGCCGATCATTTTGTACCAGATTCAGAATAAATTCCGCGATGAAATCCGGCCCAGATTTGGCCTGATGAGAGGTCGGGAGTTCATTATGAAAGATGCCTACTCATTCGACCGTGATGAAGAAGGTCATAAAGTCAGCTACCAGAAAATGTGTGACGCCTATTTCGAGATATTCACGCGCTGTGGCCTGGAAACAGTTATGGTGCAGTCGGATACCGGTGCAATGGGCGGGCGGATGGCTCATGAGTTCATGGTTATTGTCGATACCGAGGGAGGCGAGGATACACTGCTTTTGTGTGAGAACTGTGATTACGCTTCCAACCTCGAGAAAGCGACTTCCATTGCTGAGGAATTCAACTACGATGATGACGAGAAGGAACATGAGGAAGTCGACACTCCCAATGCAGGTACGGTTGAGGAAGTTACCGGATTTCTGGGTGTAAAGCCCCAGCAATTGGTCAAGACCCTGTTATATAAGGCCGATCAGCAGGTCGTGGCCGCCCTCATCCGCGGTGACCGTGATCTCAATGAAGTCAAGTTGAAAAACTACCTGAAATGTATCGAACTAGAAATCGCTGACGCTCCCACAGTAGAGCGGGTGACCGGTGCCCCGGTTGGATTTGCCGGGCCGGTTGGTTTGGAAGGTGTAAAGATCGTGGCTGACCCGGAAGTGATGAAAATGAAGAATTTTGTAGTCGGCGCCAACCAGGCTGATAAGCATATGGTGAACGTCAATGTACGCCGTGATTTCCATGTCGATTCCGTGGTCGATATCAGGAATGCCGTGGCCGGTGAGATCTGCCCCTCATGCAGCAAAGGGCGTCTGGCGGCCAAGCGGGGGATCGAGGTCGGCAATACCTTCAACCTCGGGGTCAAGTATTCTGATTCGATGAACTGTAAGTTCCTCGATGAAAACGGCAAGGAAAAGGTGATGATCATGGGATCCTATGGTATCGGCGTTACCCGTACGGCCCAGGCCGCGGTGGAGCGTTTCAACGATGATAACGGGATCATCTGGCCCCGGGCAATTGCGCCTTTCGATGTTCTTATTGTGCCTCTCAATTTTGATGATAAGGCCCAGCGTGAGGCGGCCCTCGAACTCTACGACAAGTGCCGGAAAACAAATATTCGCGCGCTTCTGGACGACCGCAAGGAACGCGCCGGGGTAAAGCTCAATGATGCCGATTTGATCGGTATTCCGCTTCGCATGACTATCGGGGCCAAGTCTCTCAAGGAGGGCAAAATCGAGTTCAAGGCCCGCGGTGACAGCGAAGTTAAACTGGTCGACCAGACCCAGGCTGTCTGGACGGCGGAGGATATCTTGAGCGAGCTTTGAACACGAAATATTTTTGTTGCGTAAGCGTAATTATTCTTATATAATGACCTGTTTAGAGTGGGAACTTCCCACTCTTTTGATTATACATATATTGGTATGTTGATTAGTGAAGAGAAATTACAGGAAATGATCCGCGGGGAAGTTCAGGATGCTAACCTGGTCTTTGTCGAGATGCAGTTGGTGCGTCACAAGGGCAGTACGATTTTACGGGTCTTCGCTGACAAGCCGGGCGGGATCACAGTCGATGACTGCGCGCGACTGTCGCGCAGGCTGGAGCTTGTGCTGGATAATGAGGAAGTCTTCGACAAGCGTTACCTGCTCGAAGTTTCCTCGCCGGGACTGGATCGTCCCCTGACTACAGAGCAGGATTTCAGCCTTAAAGTCGGCGAAACTATCCGGCTCAATTATACCGATGATGTTGGCGACAGACAGCAACTGGTCGGGAAGATCATAACTGCGGGTGATAATCTTGTTAAGCTTGAAACCGATAGCGGCCAGGTGGAAAAGAGCCTGGATAATATAGTTCAGGGAAAAATCATTCTCTAAAGGAGCGGCCGAGTGAATTACGATATAATGGAATCATTGTCCCAGATCGCGCGTGAAAAAAATATCGAGCTCGAGTATGTCATCGAGACCCTCGAGAGCGCTCTGGTACAGGCGGCCAAAAAGAAATTCGGCGATCATGAAAATATCTACGCCAAAGTCGACCAGTCCTCGGGCGAAATCAATGTCTACAAGGTCATGACGGTAGTCAGCAAAGTTGTCAATAAAGACATGGAAATTTCGCTCAAAGAAGCCCAGGAAATTGACGAGGAGGCTGAACCGGGGGATGAGGTCGATGTTTATATCGGATTCGAGGAGTTCGGACGCAACGCCATAGCCCTGGCAAAACAGCTCATGATTCAAAAGGTTCGCGAAGCTGAACGCGAGAGAATTTACGAGGAATACAGCCAGAAGATAGGCGAGCTCGTATCCGGTTCGGTCCAGCAGGTCGACAAGGGGAACCTGATAATCAATCTCGGCCGTACCGAAGGTATAATGCCGATATCTCAGCAGATATCCCGTGAGAAATATCGTCAGGGTGACCGTATCCGTGCGATCATACACGATGTCCAGCGCAACCAGCGAGGCCACCAGGTGGTGCTCTCCCGTACGCAGGAATCATTCTTACAAAGACTGTTTGAGCTGGAAGTGCCGGAGATCTTCGAACGCATCATCGAGATCAAGGCGATCGCCCGTGAACCGGGTGAGCGTGCCAAGATAGCCGTCAGCTCGGCCGATGACCGTATCGATCCGGTTGGCGCGTGTGTCGGCGTCAAGGGTGTGCGGGTGCAGTCGATTGTTCGTGAACTGTCAAACGAAAGAATAGATATCATCCAGTGGCATCCCGATCCGGAAATATTCGTGACAAGGGCTCTGGCTCCGGCCAAGGTGGTCAGGATCGACACCTATCCGGATGATCAGGATATGACAGTCGTGGTTGAAGATGAGAAGCTTTCACTCGCGATCGGACGGCAGGGACAGAACGCCAGGCTGGCCTCAAGGCTGGCGGGCTGGAAAATCAATATCGTTTCCGAGAATGAGTTCTCGGCCATGAAACGTTTCGAGGCTGAGAACTACCTCCCGATCTCTCATCTGCCGGGTATCGGCGATGTCATGATTAACCGTATCATGGATGCCGGCTATATTTATGCCCAGGATCTTCTCGGGATCACATCCGAGGAATTGACCCGGATCGAGGGTATCGGCGAGAAGAAAGCCACGGCGCTGATCGAAACGGCGCGCCAGATGGTTACCGAGTTCGAAGAAAAACGCCGTCTTGAGATGGAAGCGGAACAGGAAGAAGAGGATCTGGCAGCGGATGAAGGCGCAGAAGCGGAAGAAGAATACGACGTGGAAGAAGTCGATGAAGAAACAGAAAGTGAAGAGCCGATAGAAGACCGTGTTAGCGACGATGATGAAACCCTGGATGATGAAATCAGTCCCGAGGCTGAACCGGAACAGGAAACAGAAGAAGAGACCGATGCGGTTGATGAGTTTATAGGTGATGAAGATCCCGATTATATTCCGGATGAGGAAGAGCTGGATGAGGACGAAGTCGAGACTGAAGTCCCCCCGGTGCTGGAACCGGAAAAATCGGATGAAGATCTTCCCAAAAACGAATAGTTAAGTCGAAATCATAATTCATGTATCTGGAGGTACAGTGGCGAAAAAGAGGCTTTTTCAGGTAGCCAGGGAATACAATATTACCTCTGAAGCGCTGTTGAAGATGCTCCGGGCGCTCGGTTTTGAGGTAAAAAGCCACATGAGTACGGCCACGGAAGAGATCCTCGAGGCGATTGCCAAGAAGTTCGACACTGAAAAGAAGTCGATCAAGAAGGAAATCGAGGTCAAGCGGAAAAAGAGCAAGGAGCGCCGTAAGCGCGAAGTTGACGAAAAAACTAAAACCCAAAAACCCTCCAGGGAGAAACCACCACACAAACCGCGTGAAGATTCCAGGTTCAAGGATGAAAAACGAAAGAAACGGCGCCGGGACAAGAAGAAAAAGAAGAAAAAAGCACCTGTGATAGATAAAAAAGAAGTTGCCAGCAATGTCAAAAAGACACTGGCAAAGATGGATACCGGAGCGCGCAAGACGAAGTACAAACGTCGTCCGCAAAAAGAAATCAAAGTCGAGTCGGAAGAAGAAAACACTATCCAGGTAAATGAATTCATGTCGGTGGCGGAACTTGCCAACGAGATGGAAATAAAGCCTACTGATCTAATCGCCAAGTGTATGTCTCTGGGTATGATGGTTACAATAAACCAGCGTCTCGACATGGACACAATCGAGACACTGGCCCTCGAATATGGTTTCAATATCAAGAAGATCGAGGAGGTCGGAGTCGAGGAGCTGATTGAGGATACCGAAGAGGTTGACGAGGAAGAGGGTGCTGATTTTAGAGGCCGTCCGCCGGTAGTGACTGTTATGGGACACGTCGATCATGGCAAGACCTCGCTTCTGGATTATATCCGCCATACGCATGTAGTCGATACTGAATCGGGCAAGATCACTCAGCATATTGGCGCCTACCGTGTCAAGGTTCCGAACGGCGATATCACTTTTCTGGATACTCCGGGCCATGCCGCTTTCACCGCGATGCGCGCCCGTGGAGCCCAGATAACAGATATCGTGGTATTGATCGTGGCCGCCAACGATTCGGTTCAACAGCAGACTGTCGAGGCGATCAACCATGCCCGTGCCGCCGGAGTTCCGATTATAGTGGCCATAAACAAGATGGATTTGCCGGATGCCAATTCCGACAATGTCAAGCAGGCTTTGTCCCAGCATCGCCTGACACCTGAAGGCTGGGGCGGTTCGACCGTGATGGTCGAGATTTCGGCCAAGACCGGTATGGGAGTAGACGAACTCCTGGAAAATATATTGCTTCAGGCCGATGTGCTCGAACTCGAAGCCAATTAC
>WJMC01000236.1 GCA_014728145.1 Candidatus Zixiibacteriota bacterium
AATCAAACGACTATACTCCTGACCCCATGTCCAACGGAAATGTCGATGGTGATTGCGATATCGATCCAGAAGATATTGAATACCTGGACAATTACGTGAATTCTGGTGGACCGGCTTCGGTCAACTGCACCTGTGTCGAACCTCCGGTAATCTGCTGAAGATAGTGTGGAGACGCAAATAACGATGGCAATGTGAATGTCAGCGATGCAGTTCTTGTTGCATATTCTGTCTTACCAATGAAAGGACATGTACCTAAACCGATTTGGGCTTGCGGTGATGCCAACGGTGATGGCGGTGATGATGTTTCTGATACCGTATATAATTTATTTCGCATTTTCCGGTAGGGTATCTCCGTGGGAATGTTACGCTGGTTCATATGGTGATGAAGTCTGCTGTCAGTATGGTTCGTATTGAAATATGGTTCGGGTATAATCAAAAAAGCGGGTTTTTATCCCGCTTTTTCCTGTTCGGCAATAAGACACCTTGACATAATAGATTATCCTGTGTAATTTATTTTAGTGTACTTCCGCTAACCGAGATGATAGAAAATGATGCGCTTCTTCCTGATAGTGTTAATTCTGCTTGTCTGTTGGACTTCTACTCTGACCGCCCGGATTCTTCCCGGCGATGCTGACGGTAACGGCGGAGTGGATATCATGGATGTCCGCTATATAGAGAACTACCTGCGCACCATGAAACCTCACAACCCGGAGTTCATGAGCCATCTGGATGTCGACGCCGACTGCGATATCGACTGCGAAGATGCCGATTATCTTCGGGATTACCTGTTCGAATCCGGCCCCTCTCCACTTGAAAGCAACTGCCGTTTTCCGGAGGTCGACACCTGTTGCTGGCAAAGACCTGGTGACGCAACCCTTGACAATTTTATAGATGTAAGTGATGCAGTCTATATATTAAATTATGTATTATACCCGGATAGAGTGATCCCTCTCTCGATGGCAAATATGGACGCCGACGGCAACTGCGTGGTGAGTTATGAAGACGTTTTATATATAATGAATTATAATATGGCCAACGGTCCACATCCGGTAGCGTGCACATGTCTTGAGCCTGCTACTTCCTTGTATGCTGACTGCCGTGGAATTTGCGGAGATGTCAACTGCGATGAAAGTATCGATTTATCGGATGCGGTTTTTCTGCTCAGTTATTTATACAATGACGGCCCGCCTCCCTGCCCGGTCCCGGCCTGTGGCAATGTGAGCGGTTCAAGTTCTCGAGAGGTTGACCTTCAAGATGTAATGTTCATAGTCAATTTCTCCGTTTGCGGTGGGGTCTCCCCGGGCGATTGCTTCTTTGATGCCTGGTACCCCGAGCCTGCCTGCTGTCCCTATAAGTCATCTGAATGATTATAAGCGCTGTATAAAATCTGCACTGATTTCGGTTTAGCTGCTTTTGGGGCTTATCATACCCGCTTTTTTTCCGAATATATTCTATAATAAGAGGAGGAAAGCATCATAAAAAGCCTGCTGTCTCAGTTGGGCTTTTTTTGTTTTTACCGATTTATCTCTGCCATTCGGCGCAGTAGTTGTTCTCCGAGCGCGAAAATTCTGAAAACAGCTAAAAAAAGCTGACTATCCGCCGTATATCCATGTGAGATGGTAATAAAGCCCGATCCCCGCTCGGGCTTTTTCAGGGCTGTAACAAGATAGTGAATTTTTTAACAAAATGCTTGACATTGATTCGGTGTAAATCTATGATAAAATTCACGTTTGGACATACTGTCCGGACGTAAATATATGAGGTGGAGGTAAGATAGAGGTGAACAAAGTCTGCGAACCCGATCTTGAATTCGTCGATTTCATACGCCATGCCGGCGGCCAGGATGTGATGAAGTGCTACCAGTGCGCAACCTGCTCGGTCGTCTGCGAATTGTCGCCCGAGAAGAAACCGTTTCCGCGCAAGGAGATGATCTGGGCGCAATGGGGCTTGAAAGATAAACTCATAGCCGATCCGGATGTCTGGATGTGTCACCAGTGCAATGACTGCACGGTGCACTGCCCGCGCGGAGCACGGCCGGGTGATGTGCTGGCGGCTGTCAGGTCATACGTCTTCAGCCAGAACGCATTCCCGAAATTCATGGGACGCGCGCTGGCCAGCCCGAAGGCACTCCCGATCCTGTTTTTGGTGCCGATAATCGTGATCGGAATTATCATGTTCGCGTTCAACCAGGTCAACTTTGCCGAGCTCGGTTTCGGCGACCCGGTCGACTACAACGATTTCATCCGTCATGGCTGGACCGAAGGCCTGTTTATCACAGGCAACGTGATCATCTTCGCCTTCGCCGCGGTCGGACTATTGCGTTTCTGGAAGGAGATGAAACGGACATTCCCGGGTGAACCGTCCAAAGGTTTCGTGCCGAGCGTGATCGAAACGTTTATCGAGATCGCCACGCACAGGAATTTCAATAATTGTATCACCAACAAGCCCCGTGCGGTATCGCATTTTCTGGTGCTGTTTGGATTTATCGGCTCGATGGCCACTGCCGGGCTGGCGCTTTTGTGGACTGTCGCATTGGGACATCATTCGCCAATCGATCTGCCCAACCTGATCAAGGTGCTGGGTACTGTCAGCGGTCTGGCGATGCTGATCGGGCTCGGGATCCTGCTGACCAGGCGAGCTACCGACGCGGACAAGGTCGGCGCCAACGGTTACGCCGATAAAATGTTCCTGTATATTATCGCGATTGTGGCGTTTACCGGATTGATTCTGCAGTTCATCAGGATGGCGGGATTAGCACATGTAGCATATATAACTTACTTCATTCACCTGGTTTTCGTATTCTTCCTGTTGTGGTACGCGCCATATTCGAAGTTTGCGCACATGTTCTACCGCACCCTGGCATTGATCTATGTCCGCTCGATCAACCGCCAGCCACGCCGGAGATAACTTAGCTGATTACAAGATTTTGGCCGGAAGTTTATCTTCCGGCTTTTTTTTAGATTGCTTCATCGCTCTGCTCCTGGCAATGACTGCGACGGAGCGATTGTCTTTTCGACCGAGTTCTAATCTATGATTCAGGACGAGCGGAAAAATCTCAAGCATCGGATTTTTATATGGCAGGTCACAAACTCCCGACTGAAGTCTGGAGCTCAGGACCTGCCATAACAAAAACGTTGTCATAACGCCAAAGCGTGATTCCTTTTCAGGATAACGATAATAATAATGCCTGGCCGAAACCCACATCCGCTATAAAAGCAGTGAAGCGGGACAGTCTTTTGAAAGCAGAGGGCAAATAATTAACTAAACAGCCTAAATCGATTGACTGATCTCTATCGGAGATTATATTACTGCCTGACCGCGTGATGTTGATATTACTGTACTTGCGAGATAATCTGTCAAGCGAGGGATACTTATGAAAAAATTGATCGTTATCGCACTGATGATATTATTCTCATGCACATTTGTTTCCGGCATATCGGCCCAGGGCCTCACCAAAAATAACGTCATCATCCAATTTAACGGGGGGGGAGAAAACAACCAGCTCTATATCGGCCAGAAAAACCGTCTGGAAATCCTGGTCGTAAATGCAGTCGAGCTGGGTGGAATCAGTCTCGGCCTGGAATTCAAGTGCGAGGACTGCGGATACAGGATCGATACAGGTTACGGTGATATCGCCTCGACTAAAGGTGAAGACCTGATGGTTTTGAAGGCTCACGAGGATGCTTTCGACGGCAAGGTTCCGTGGTGGTCGGTAATCGCCTACCATCCGGGAAGCGACAGTGTCGGCATCGGCGGACTGCACATGCCCACCGATTACAGGCTTCCGCCCCATGCGACACCGGTACTCCTGTATTCAATGCAGATAGAAATCCCGGCTGATACCAGACCGCAAAAAGAAGGTTTCTGCGTCGACAATATCTTCTACCCACCTGCCGGTAAGTGGATTTTTTCCAACAGCAAGGGAATCAGCGTGGTACCCGCATTCATGGGTCAACGTGGCGGAGAAAAAGCGGACCCGGTCTGTTTCGATATTGTCATGCCGGAGTAGCCAAAGAGGTATTACCGAAATCAACCGCCCCGGGAATCATCATTTTCGAGCAATTCGTTTTCGATCGTGAGGATCAGCTTCTCTTTAGAGACCGCCCCCTGCAAAACAATCGGCCGACCAGCGAGTGGACAAAACACCAGTGTCGGCAGGTTGACCACCCCTAACTCCTGGGCAAGGTCTTCCTCATTGCGGATATCGACTTTATAGAATTTGACAGAAGCACCGTACTCCGACTCCAGCTTTTCCAAAACAGGCGAAAGCGCCTGGCAGGGTGGACAGGATTCATCGTGGAAATCTATTACGCAGGGGGTCTCGTCCTGGTAATTCCAGTCCTTGCTTTTTTCGTAGTTGAAAATATTCTCCAAAAAATCCCGACGGGTCATCGAACGCATATACTTAGCCCCTTTCATAGAAGAATCAGATTAGCAAAACTAACAACCGAATGCAGTTCCGCCACGGTCCTGATTTCCGACTTCAAGCCGGGAATTGTGATACTAAAACAACTGCCGGGTCACATTTCAAGCTAAAGCCTGAATTAAGACCCGGCAGTATGATCTTTAAATATATTTTAGTTACAGTTCAATCAACCACCATGGTCGAACGGCATAATCTGACAGCGTTCCATGTTCTGCTCTTCGAACGGTTTGTTGGGGTCGATATCCTTGACAGCATCCTTGTCACAGATCCAGCTGTTGCCTTTGTCATCGACAAAAACCGAAAGCTGGCGCGCCGATGTCTTCAGAACACCTTCTCCAAATACTGATTTCTTCTCTTCCATCACGTAGCCTCCTTTTAAAAGTATGACAATATAAGTATTAATTACATCTGTCTGCCAGAACCTTAAACATAACGATTTTGTTCCAATTTTTTAATTTAGACGAAAAAACATCTCTAAATCCACAGAATAACCGTATTATTGACCGTTTCTCGCTCAAACCGGTCAATAAATCGAGAAATATATTAAAACCTAAATGGCATTATTAGTCCAGTATAACATTACAACTTGCATGTGAAATATGGCACATGATGTTTTGTAGACCGGTCTACTTTTTGTCGACTTGTTTTTTAGCATATAATGTATAATATCCGTATAAATCACTTGACATTTTCCCCGCATTTTTTATTATAAATTTTTCGTTTTCATGCGTATTTAGGCATAGATGGCAGAGACGGATTTACAGGCATAGATTGTGATAAAAAGCACAAAGATACAGGTCTTAGCGGCACTATTTCAAATAAATTGAGTAATAATCTGCTAAAAGATAGGAGTATTCCATGGAAGTACAGGACATAAAAGGCGACGAGATTTCCTGCGATCTTCTGGTTGTGGGGGGTGGAATTGCCGGTACGACCACTGCCCTTGAGGCCAGCGAGGTCGGCGCAAAAGCTGTCCTGATCGAAAAGACTCCCATGCTGGGCGGCAGGGTGATACGGACCAATCAGTATTTTCCCAAGATGTGTCCGCCCTCGTGCGGTCTTGAAATCAACCTGAAACGAATCAGGCAAAACGAGAATATCACTGTTTCGACCCTGACTGAAGTGGAACAGGTTTCCGGTTCTCCCGGCAACTACGAAGTCACTCTCAGAATCAATCCGCGTTATGTCAATGACAAGTGCACCGCCTGTGGCGACTGTGCCAAGGTCTGCGAAATCAAACGGCCTAACGAATTGAACTACGGCCTGGATGAGACCACGGCGATCTATTTACCGCACAAGATGGCGTTTCCGCATCGCTATGTGATCGATCCGGAGTATGTCAACGACGATCGGATGAAAAAATGCGTGGAAGCCTGCCATTACGACGCGATCGAACTGGATATGCAGCCTCGTACGGTCAAGGTCAAAGCCGGCTCGATCGTCTGGACCACCGGCTGGGATCCTTACGATGCCGAGAAGATCGACAACCTCGGTTATGGCAAATATAAAAATGTAGTCACCAACGTAATTATGGAGCGTCTGGCCAGCGCTGACGGTCCGACCGAGGGCAAGATCCAGCGACTTTCCGACGGTGAAGCTCCCAAGAAGGTAGCTTTCGTACAGTGCGCGGGATCACGCGATGAAAATCATCTGCCTTACTGTTCGGGAGTCTGCTGTATGGCCTCGATGAAGCAGGCGCGCTATGTGCGCGATCAGCTCCCTGAGTCGGAATGTCATGTGTTTTATATAGATATCCGTTCACCCGGACGTCTGGAAGACTTCTACCTTAAATGCCAGGACGATGAAATGATTCATTTCCACAGGGGCAAGGTAGCCCGGATTACCGAGGAAGACGGCACAGGCAAATTGATCCTGGAAGCTGAGAACACCCTGACCGGTGAGATCACAAAGACCACCGCTGACATGGTTGTCCTGGCGACCGGTATGGTTCCGACCACTTCCAAGGCCGCGCCTCCTCTTGATACAAAGCTGGATGAATTCGGCTTCATCGACCAGGAGAACACTTCCGGTATCATCGGCGCCGGAACGGTCATGCGTCCCTGCGAGGTTTCGGCCTCGATTCAGGATGCCACCGGGGCCGCCCTGAAAGGCATTCTGGATTCGAAAGGAGGGAATCACTGATGGATCCTAAAATTGGCGTATTCATATGCGAGGGCTGTGAAATCGGCAGCTCGATAGATATAGACAAAGTCAAGGAACATGCCACTGGAGAATGCAAGGCTGATTTCTGCCAGACTCATAAATGCTATTGCTCCGACGAAGGTGTAAAAGCAATCAAGGATTCGATCGAATCCGAACAGCTCAACAAAGTCGTGATCGGCGCATGTTCACAGCGTTATTTCGCCGACAAATTTATGTTTGGCGATGAAGTTTTCACCGAGAGAGTCAACCTGCGCGAATGGGTGGCCTGGTGTCATGAGCCCAACGACGAAGACACCCAGATGCTGGCCGAAGACTACGTCGCCATGGGGGTGGCAAAAGCCCGCGTAGTTGAAAATCCGGTCGGCCCGCAGGAAACCACTGTCAAGGATATCCTGATCATCGGTGGCGGAGTGACCGGACTGCAGTCTGCTTTAAATGTCGCCAAAGCCGGCTACAAGGCAATCCTGATTGAAAAAGAGGACCATCTCGGTGGCTGGGCGGAGAAATTCCACAAGGTATTTCCCAAAGCGGCTCCCTATCGAGAGCTCCAGGAAAGCCCGCACATAAAACTGGTCGAGGAAGTAGAAAACAATTCCAATATCGAGGTCCGCAAATCGACCACGATTAAAAAGACCAAGGGCCAGCCGGGTCAGTTCGATGTCACCTTGCAGAATGGTTCGGGGGAAGAAGATATCCGCATCGGAGCAATCATACAGGCTACCGGATGGCGTCAGTATCCAACCGAAAAGCTTGATTACCTCGGCTATGGTTCTTCTCCGAACGTGATTACTAATATCCAGATGGAAGAGATGGCCAAAAACGATAAGATCGAGGTTCCGGAAGGTGGCGGTGCGCCTAAATCGGTGGCCTTCATACAGTGCGCCGGTTCGCGCGATCTCGATCACGCCCCCTACTGCTCGTCGGTCTGTTGCCGGGTATCCTTGAAGCAGGCCAAGTACGTACGCGAGAAATACCCGGATTGCAAAGTGTATATCATCTATAAAGATATTCGTTCACCGATGCAGTGGGAGCTGTTTTACGCCCAGGCCCAGGAAGATGACCATATCATCCTGACCAAGGGCGAGGTCCAGAAAGTCGGTCCCAATAGCAGTGGTGTCAATATCGAAATCAGCGAGACTTTGCTGGGCGAGGATATCCAGATCAATGCTGATATGGTCGTTCTGGCTACCGGCATGATCTCGACCAACAAGGTTGGCGATGAATTTGATGCCAATGAACCGATTGCCGATGTG
>WJMC01000237.1 GCA_014728145.1 Candidatus Zixiibacteriota bacterium
CGATATCGCCGACGCTCACACCCTGGCCCATCTGTTCAAGTATGATTCGGTGCACGGTGTCTACCCGGGCGAGGTCACTGCGACCGATGACAGCATTACAATCGACGGCAAGAAACTCAACGTAACCGCGATTAAAGACCCGTCCAAGCTTCCCCATAGGGACAACGGTGTCGACCTTGTGGTCGAATCGACCGGGCTCTTTCGTACCAAAGAAAAAGCAGGTATGCATATCTCCGCAGGCGCAAAGAAAATCTTGATCTCCGCACCTGGCAAAGGCGAAGTGGACGGCAATTTCGTGCGCGGTGTCAATTGTGCTCAGTACGACAAGTCCAAGCATGATATCATCACCATTGGATCCTGCACCACGAACTGCCTTGCTCCTGTGGCCAAAGTACTGCATGATAATTTCAAGATCGAGAACGCCCTGATGACCACGATTCACTCTTACACGTCGAGCCAGCGAATTCTCGATCTTCCTCATAAGGATTTGCGTCGCGCGCGTGCGGCGGCGGTTTCGATGATTCCGACCACGACAGGCGCGGCCAAGGCGATCAGCCTGGTAGTACCACCCCTGGAAGGTAAGATCGACGGTATGGCGATTCGTACCCCGACACCCTGTGGCTCGCTTATCGACCTGGTGGCTACTTTTGAAAAGGATGTCACCAAAGACTCAATCAATGCCGCTATGAAAAAAGCCGCGGAAGCGGGCTCGCTGAAAGGTATCCTCAAGTACGAAACCGATCCGATCGTCTCGAATGATATCGTCGGCAACCCCTACTCCTCGATCTATGATGCCGAACTGACCATGGTGATGGGCAAGCGCCTGGCCAAGGTTCTATCCTGGTATGACAACGAGTGGGGTTTCTCGACCCGCCTGGTCGAGATGCTGGGTATGATGCTCTAATTATAAATTCCCAAAAACATCACCCGCCTGTGATCACACAGGCGGGTTGCATTTTAGACTAAAATATCTTGTTTCGGATTTGGTTTTTTTATATGATAACAGGATCAACCGGGTAATACTGAAATAATCGCAATATCAGATACGGAGGAGAGGGATGGAAAAACTCACGATCGATGATCTCGATCTGGCAGGTAAAAAAGTTCTGGTACGAGTCGATTTCAATGTCCCGATCGCCGATGGCAAAGTAGCCAATGACAAGCGCATTGTGGCATCGCTTCCGACTGTTAAAAAGATCATTGAATCAGGCGGCCGGGCGGTTTTGATGTCTCATCTGGGACGTCCCAAGGGTGAACCGGAACCGCAATTCAGCCTCAGACCGGTGGCAGAAAAGCTTTCAGAACTGCTTGAAAATGATGTTAAATTTGTCGATGACTGTGTCTCGGATGAGGCTTTCGAAATGTCTTCCGGCCTCAAAGACGGCGAGA
The DNA here is from genome assembly GCA_014728145.1 of Candidatus Zixiibacteriota bacterium. Classification (NCBI taxonomy): domain Bacteria; kingdom Pseudomonadati; phylum Candidatus Zixiibacteriota; species Candidatus Zixiibacteriota bacterium. The sequence continues at coordinate 1,390 of WJMC01000237.1, forward strand.
TTCTGCTTTTGGAAAACCTTCGTTTTTATAAAGGAGAGAAGAAAAACGACTCCGAATTCGCGAAAAAACTGGCCGGCCACGGTGAAGTTTATGTTAATGACGCCTTCGGGACAGCCCATCGCGCTCATGCTTCCACAGCTGGTGTGACTTCATATTTCGACAAAGCCGCGGCTGGGTACTTGATGGTCAAGGAGATCGAATACCTTGGCAAAGCGCTCGAATCCCCCGAAAAACCGTTTGCGGCAATCCTGGGTGGCGCCAAGATCTCTGGCAAAATCGATGTAATCATGAACCTGATGGACAAAGTCGACATGATCTTCATCGGCGGGGGGATGGCGTTCACCTTCTTCAAGGCTCAGGGCTACGAGATCGGAAAATCCCTTTTAGAAGAGGACAAGCTTGATCTGGCAAAAGAGATTCTGTCTAAAGTCGAAGATCGTAAATTGAAGTTTTTCCTGCCAGTTGACTCGGTATGCGCACCCGAACTCAAACGTGATGCCGAAACAGAGGTTTACGATGTCAAAGATATGCCTTCTGATCAGATGGGCCTGGACATCGGTCCCCGGACCCTCGACCTGTATAAAAACGAGCTCAAGGGAACTAAAACGATTGTCTGGAACGGTCCGATGGGCGCTTTTGAGTATGCTGATTTTGCTGAAGGTACGATTGAAATTGCAAACTACCTGGCGAAACTGACCGATGACGGCGCAATTACGATTATCGGTGGCGGCGACTCAGCCTCGGCTGTGACCAATGCCGGGGTCGCTGACAAGCTCTCCCATATTTCCACCGGCGGAGGGGCCTCATTGGAGTTTCTGGAGGGCAAGACCCTACCGGGCCTGGATGCATTGACAGATAAATAGGAGATAATTATGCGCACAAAACTGATCGCTGGAAACTGGAAGATGTATAAAACCGATGAAAAGGCGGCACAGCTTGCCAGGGGAATCGCCGAAGGTTTCGAGGGTTCTGACAAGGCTGATGTGCTTTTATGTCCGCCGTTTACATCTCTCAAGACGGTTGCGGAAATAGTCGCAGATACCCCGGTATACCTCGGCGGGCAGAATATGGGCTGGGAAAAAGAAGGTGCATTTACCGGCGAGGTTTCAGGAGAGATGCTCTTGACAATCGGTTGCGATTATGTTATACTTGGCCACTCGGAAAGACGAGAGTATTTTTCCGAGTCTGATCAGCTGATCGGGAAAAAGACCAAACTCGCACTATCCCTTGGACTTAACCCGATCGTATGTGTCGGCGAACAGCTCCAAGAGCGAGAAGCCGACAAAACCGAGGAGGTTGTTAGATCTCAGGTTAAAGGCTTTTCTGCCGAAGCTGGAAATAGCAGGATCGAAAATATTGTGATAGCCTATGAGCCGGTCTGGGCGATCGGTACCGGCAAGACCGCAACTCCCGATATGGCGGTCGAGGTTCATAAGCTGATCCGCTCGATCTGGGCCGAAGAGCATGGTCAGGATGTCGCCGACAACCTCCAGATACTGTACGGCGGTTCTGTCAAACCTGAGAACTCGACCGATCTTTTAGGCCAGGAGGAAATCGACGGTGCCCTGATTGGAGGGGCTTCGTTATCCAAAGATAAATTTCTTGCGATTATATCATCAGTGATATAAGGAGGAACTTTGTTCTCGTTTATTCTGGTAATTCACATTTTCGTCAGCTTTGGACTGATCGTATCGGTTTTGATGCAGTCTGCCAAGGGCGAGGGACTGGCCGGTGCCCTCGGAGGCGGAGCCCTCTCCGGGGCCGTTTTCGGCGGACGAGGCGCAAGCACGTTTCTGTCCAAAGCAACCACGTTTCTGGCGACGGCGTTTATGATTACCTGTATCCTGCTGACATTTACCGGCGGTGGTACCGGAGTTACCAACAGCACGATCACCGGAGAAGCCCAGAAGGCTCTGGAGGATGTGCAGGTCGCTCCGACCCAGATCCCGGCCCAGGGAGGTCAGCAACAGCAGGTCCAGCCGATTACACCGCCCGCGGGTGATGAAGGCGCTGGCGAATAATATTATATACATAAGCTTAATGCCGAAGTGGTGGAACTGGCAGACACGCCATCTTGAGGGGGTGGTGCTTCACGGCGTGCGGGTTCAAATCCCGCCTTCGGCATTTTTTATTGCCCAACATAAAAAACACATAATATGGCAGTAGTATATGTAATATGGCCTTCCGGTTGATTTGTCTGTTTGAATTCCAGTGACCGGAGGGGTATTTTTTTGTGCAAATAACTGCCTGAGTAGCTTGCTTGTGCGATCATTCCGACACCCGCAAACCCGCGTCATTCCTTATTTTTCTTGACTTTTAAGGGCTTCAATCTATAATTCAAAAAGACAGTTAATCTGTCTACCCCCCTCCTTAGGCTGGTTGCTTTTTAGTAACCAGCCATTTTTATTATTGTATATTGTTTTAATAATTGTATGGCTTTAAGTAAGGGAGGGACTATGAACTTAATCAATTTAACTCTGTACTTAGCTATTGTTATACTTATTCTTACAGGTATAATTTTCCGCTATAAATCGTACATGTCCGCAGGTGGTACAAAAGCTGCCAGGGGATTGATCGCTGGGATTATGCCTAAATCATCTGTTTGGGTAAACGAGCGATCATACAGCTATTTTTATAAATCCCAAGTTGTTTACTTTTGGGCTGGTTTCTTTATTGGTCTCAGATTGGCAATTCCATATTTTCAAAGTTGACAAGCTGAATTTATCGTTTTATGTGCAATATCTCAGTATTGAACACTTCAAGTGAGGGATAATGGAATTAGTGAATATCATTTTGCAGCTTGTTTTCATTGTCCTGTTGATTCTCGGATTAGTTTACCGCCATAAAGCCTACACGGCGGCAGGGGAAACAGATCAAGCCCGTGGGTTGATCGTTGGCTTTATGCCAAAGACCACCGGATGGATTAACGATAAATCATACAAATTTTTTCGCAGGTCAGAGATAATGTTTTTCCTGGCTTTATTTAGTATAGCGCTAAGGTTTGGGATATTGTATTTTAACACTTTGTAGATGAAAGCAAATACGCAACAGGCAAAGACAGCAAAGAAGATCATCACGCTTCTAATGAAAGAATATCCGCAGGCCGGGTGCAGCCTGATATTTAAGAATCCTCATCAGCTTGTAGTAGCCACGATACTCTCGGCGCAGTCGACCGATGACCGGGTGAATATGACCACCCCCGAGCTGTTTAAGAAATATCGCTCACCAAAAGCATTTGCAGAGGCTGATCTGGATGATCTGATGAAGATGATCAAACCAGTCGGGCTGTATCGCAACAAAGCCAAAGCGATCAAAAACTGCATGGCGATGGTTGTTGATGAATATGGGGGAGAAATTCCGGCTGATATGGAAAAATTGATAAAACTTCCGGGAGTGGGTCGTAAAACCGCCAACGTGATCTTAAACAATGCTTATAACATTGCATCAGGGATTGCGGTCGATACTCATGTCAAACGGATAGCAAAGCTTCTGGGATGGACCGAACATACCGATCCACTCAAAATCGAAGCGGATTTGATGGAGTTGCTTCCGAAGAAAGAGTGGATCATGATTTCTCATCGCCTGATCTTCCATGGACGTGCGGTTTGTATCGCCCGCAGGCCGAAATGCGCAGAATGCGTTCTCAACCAACTGTGTCCCTCCAGCACTGCCTGACTATTCTTCGCCGAAGACCTCGGCTGAAAACACCATTATTTTGCAGTCCTCTTTCCAGCATCCCGGATTCAGTCCCGCCTTTTGACAGGTATGGTCCAGAAATTCGATACGCGACCAGCCATATAAAGTCGCCACCTGTGGCAGAAGCAGACCCCGGTAGCGTCCTTTCTGGATCATCAGACCATGTTTGCCGACCTCGATCTGATCTATATCATTTATCTTTTGCAGGGGGGTCAGAACCGAAATCTCCAGCTCAATTTCCGGGTACTCATCGCCGGCCAGCCTGGGAAAGCGGGGATCCTCGCTGGCGGCTTTGACAGCACAGGAGGAGACCGCCTGGTAGAGTGGCATGAAAGCCTCGGTATAACCTATACATCCCCGCAGGCGATGGTTTTTATTGATGGTTACGAAGGCGGCCCCATCTTCGGTGAGTACGCCCTGAGGTGGATCGAATTCGGGAACCGGTCTACCCGCCAGCCAGGCCTCGATAGATTCACGTGCGATATTCAACAGGACCTGTCTTTCATCGGGCGAAAGATAGGCTTCGTCGGTAGCTTCTTCCGGGGGTTCATGCTCCTCACGGTAAATCACCGCTGAGAGATAACTGACAACATTGGAAGTATTGCCGGAGAATTCTCCTGAGTCGGACTGCCTGAGTATTTTGGCGCTGTTTGCACCCAGTTTTTTGGCGATCTCGATTGCGGCCGCAGTGGGTCCGGCACCGCACATTTCGATCACGCCATTTTCTTCAGCCTGCCACAGCTCCCTGCCTTTTAATTCCCTGATATAACCGGCAGTTCGTTTATCGATTTCACGACATTCAGAACGGCTCTTGTAATGTGTGAGGTCGGTGGAAGCGATGATTATAACGTCCTCGCGTTCCCCGATCGCCTCGGGAACCACTCGCACCAGTTCAGCGATCATCTTCTTTTCCTGCAGTCCAATCTGGAGCGGGACTATCTTTATTTCCGGGTTGATGTATTGCAAAAACGGAAGCTGAGTTTCCAGCGAATGTTCACCGTTGAAATAGGATTCCCCGGAAGCGATATATTTTGAGCCTTTGCGGATTGCCGAAGCCAGGTCGGTATCGATTTCTGATATTCCCAGAGGCGTTTGCCAGCCTCCCTTGTCCCAGATCGCGATGCCCTTGTAGTCGATCTGGTGTTTGAATCCGATTATGACGGCGGTTTTTATCTGTGGATAATCTCGTAGAAGCCTGTATCCGACAGCAGCGGTCGGCCCGGAAAAGATGAAGCCGGCATGAGGGCTTACCAGCGCCAGGGGGGGACCGGAAATTTCAACTTCTTCAGCCTGTTCGAGCATGCTGTCGAGCATGTTGGCCAGAGAGCTTTTATCGGCTGGATAGAACTTACCGGCAATTACAGGATGACGGATTGATTCGGCGGAAACTGTGAGGCAGAGCGCAAGTATAACCGCAAAGATGACTGAAATGTATTTACAGCTTTTCATTTTGATTTCTCCTTCTGCAATCGTATAATTATACGCAAGCGAGATCATGCAGATGTAATTTATGCCTAAATCACGAGTTGTCAAAATAACAAATCGGAAACTTGCAGACGCCGATCGAAAGCTCGAGCCCTCGGAGGTCAAGAGGTCGTTGTCTATTGCCATGGTCTATCTGACCGGCGAGAAGGACGCACAATCGGCCTGGCAGAGCCTGTTCTCAGGAGGAGATCATGTCGGTATCAAGCCGAACTGCCTTGGTGGAAAACCGCTCTCCAGTTCGGAAGTTATCGCCATGGAGATCGTTTCCGGACTTCGTTCGGCCGGAGTCGAGGAGAACAATACAATTATCTGGGAACGTACCAATCGTGAGCTGAAACGGGCTGGCTATGAATTAAATATATCATCATCGGGACTGCGTGTGTTTGGCACGGATTCAAAAGGCGTCGGTTACGGCGACTCTCTCCACAAACAGGGCAAGGTCGGGTCTCTGCTGTCGAAGATATTCGAGCAGTACATAGTGAAAAACATTAATTTTCCGCTTCTGAAGGATCACTCGATCGCCGGCGTGTCGGCTTCCATGAAAAACTTCTTCGGGCTGATCCACAATCCCAACAAGTACCATATGAACAATTGCGATCCCTATCTCGCTGACCTGTTCTCCCTGCCGTTGGTCAAACGTAAAAACGTTCTAACGATCTGTGATGCAACCCGTATCCAGTATGACGGCGGTCCCGGTTTTGTGCCGTATTATATTGCAGAACCGGGCACCATTATGGTTGCCTTTGATCCTGTTGCCATGGACGCTGTGGGATACAGCATGCTGGATGATTATCGTAAGCGCCATGACCTGAAACCGCTCAGTCAAATCGGTCGAGAGCCGACCTGGCTGAAAACCGCAGAAAAAGCGAAAATTGGAACAGCTGACCTGGATCATATCGAACTGATCGAGGAGACTATCTGATCATGAAACGCCGCACAGTACTGAAAACGTTTGCCTGTGGAGCCTGCGCCTCTTTATTACCGATCAATCCGATCAGGCAGGGGGGAGGGCTGGTTGAAAACGCGCTCTGTCTCGATACTACTGATACCCTTTCCGATGTGGATGCGATGTTCTATGAAAAACGAGAAGGTACCGCGATAGAATGTCTCCTGTGCCCGCGTCATTGCCGGGTGACCGATCTCGAACGGGGCTACTGTGGTGTGCGCGAAAATAGGGACGGCAGATACATTACCCTGGTACACAGCCGGGCCTGCGCGATGAATATCGATCCGATCGAAAAGAAACCGCTCTTTCATTTCAAGCCGGGCACTCCCGCCTTTTCGATTGCTACCGCCGGATGTAATGTCAATTGCCAGTTCTGCCAGAACTGGGATATTTCGCAGGTCAGACCGGAACAAGTAGCAAATGTCGAACTGACACCCGAGGATATCACCCAAATCTGTCGTCAGCGAAGAGTGCCAACGATTGCCTATACCTATTCCGAGCCGGTGGTTTTCTATGAATATATGTATGATACCTGCCTAAAGAGTCGCAAAAACGGGATCAAAAACGTTGTAATAACCGGCGGTTATATCGAACAAAAACCGCTCCGTAGACTTCTCGGGCTGGTCGATGCGGTCAAGGTAGATCTAAAGGCGTTTTCAGAGGATTATTATCGTGAGATTGTCAACGGCGAACTTCAGCCGGTCCTGGAAGCTCTCAAGATAATCAGGGAGGAAGGTGTCTGGCTGGAGCTGGTTTATCTGATGGTGCCGACTTTGAATGATTCCGAGGATGAGATCAAACAACTCTGTGGGTGGATACTGGAAAACCTTGGAGATCGCGTGCCGATTCATTTCACACGTTTCCATCCCGCTTATCTGATGAAAAACCTGCCTTCGACCCCGCTTGAAAGTCTCGAGAAGGCATTCACGACAGCCTCACAGTCTGGATTGAGGTACCCCTATGTCGGCAATGTACCCGGCCATGACGGCGAACATACACGCTGTCCCGAATGCGGGAAGATTGTCATCAGGCGAAGAGGTTTCACCATCCTGGAAAACGATCTCCTGGAGGGACGATGCCGTTTTTGTGAGCACGATCTTGACGGCGTCTGGTCCTAAGTTTTATTTGAATCGTTGCCCGCGTGTGTTATCATAAAAGCATGACTTCCAAAACTGCCCTTTTATTTTTGCCGTTTTTTTACGGTTTTTTGACCCTGACATTTCAGGCGGTATTCATTCGCCAATTGGTCTCCTTTTATGGTGCTTCGGAGATCAACTACGCTGTAATCATTACGCTCTGGATGATCCTGACCGGCCTGGGAGCCTGGATGTTCGAGAAGATCTTTGTGAGCCGGAAAGCTTCATACAAGGCATTATTTTCTATGACACTACTCGGAGCGGTTTCCCCCTTACTGTTGCTGATCAGCAATAATTTTATCGGATTGGTATGTGGCTATGACATATCGCTGTCAAGCAGTAGAATTTATGGTTTCACGACTGTCGCACTGGCATCATTATTTGTAATGTCTCCCCTCTGTCTTTTATCCGGAGCGGTATTTACCGGGATAGTTCGCAAAATGACCGCAGTCAGCGAAGAGCAGGGGCTGGCTTCGGCATATATAGTTGAAGCACTGGGGGCTTTGACTGCCGGTATACTCATGTCATTGTTAATATTTCAACTGTTTGAGGATTACCAGGTGCTTGCTGGAATGGTCGTAATCGCTCTCGCTGTAGCTTCAACCGTAATTCTTTTGCGGTGGTTTAAACTGGATCTCGCTAAAAAGACCGCCTATGTGACATCTATAATCGTCATAGCTGTCTTCACAGCAATATATTTTCAATCATTTGAGCAGGTATTGTATCACAATAGAAACAGGACTGACCCATGTTCGACACCTTACCAGATGCTCAGTTCGAGAACCGATTCGGGTCAGTTGACTGTCTTTTCCAACGGGGTCAAGCGCTTTACAACTCCGGATCGGGAGAGTGCCGAACTCGTTCACCTTGTCTTATGGCAGAAAGCTTCTTTTGAAAGAATCGCTGTAATCGGCCTCCCGTCACCTGATTTACTCCATGAGCTCCTGAAATATTCCCAGGCGAAAATTGATATTTATGAAATCGACCGCGACTATTATGATTACATCAGAAGTCATCTAAACAGCAAAACAAAGAGCTGTTATGAAGATAGACGCTTAACTTA
>WJMC01000238.1 GCA_014728145.1 Candidatus Zixiibacteriota bacterium
GGTCGGATCGGTTCAGCCCATCAAAGACCTGGCCTCGATTTGCAAGCAGAAGGGTGTGATATTTCATACCGATGCTGTTCAGGCGGCGGGTAAAATCCCGATCGATCTCGCTTCCGAACCTATCGATTTGATGTCGACTTCAGGTCATAAAATATATGGCCCCAAAGGTGTGGGAATAATCTTTATCCGCAAGGGAGTCAAGATCTCCACCTGGCAGACTGGCGGTCATCATGAACGTTCTATGCGTGCCGGTACCGAAAACGTTCCCGCTATTGTCGGCTACGCCAAAGCGATGGAGTTGGCCCAGGCGGAAATGGCCGAGCGCGACCGCAGGATCAACACGCTGGCTGAGAGTTTTCGAAGCAGGGTAATGGCCGAGATAGCGGACGTGCGCTTCAACGGTCCCGAGGACAACAGGATCAAGTCGACCGTCAATCTCTGTTTCAAGGGTGCCGAGGGAGAGGCGATAATTCTCAATCTGGATATGAGGGGGATCGGTGTGACTTCAGGTTCTGCCTGCAGTTCCGGGTCTCTGGAACCATCGCATGTTCTCACGGCTATGGGAGTACCGCCCGAGGAAGCGCAGTCGGCAATCCGGTTTTCTTTTGGCAAGGATAACGATTTGGATGATCTCGACTATATCGTGGATGCGGTCAAGGAAGCGATCGAAAAACTACGCAAAATGTCGCCGTTTTATTCGTCCTGACAATTTACTTGCGGCGCTACTTCAGGATTGATGCGATTTAAACTCAAAGGGGATATAATTGGTTAAAAAGACTGTGGCGGTTGCCATGTCCGGCGGGGTCGATTCCACCCTGGCCGCACTGCTTCTGAAACAGCAGGGTTTTCATGTAATCGGTCTGACAATGAAACTCTGGGAGTATGACAGGGTGGGCGGAGAATTGCCCCGGGCTTCATCCTGTTGCAATATCGAGCTGGTCGAAAACGCGCGCGCCGTCTGTGCCCGCTATGATATACCTCATTATGTGCTGGATATGTCGAAGGATTTCGAAGAATCGGTAATCGCCGATTTCGTGACTGAATATCAGCAGGGACGCACTCCAAATCCCTGCGTGGTTTGCAACACCCGCATCAAGTGGGACCTGCTGTTGCGGAAAGCACAGTCGATGGGTGCCGATTACCTGGCTACCGGCCATTACGCACAGGTCGAGTTCAACTCGCGCAACAACCGCTGGATACTAAAAAAAGGACTGGATCAGAAACGCGATCAGTCCTATTTCTTGTGGGGGCTCAAACAGGATGCGCTGGCCAAAACACTTTTTCCTTTGGGCAAGCTTACAAAAAAACGGGTCCGTCAGCTCTCCCGCGAAAATGACCTGCGTACGGCGGAAACCCCGGAATCACGCGAGATATGTTTTGTGACCGACGACAACTACCGTCGCTTTCTTTCGGATTATGCCGGGATCGAATCCAATCCGGGCCCGGTCTACGATGAAGATGGAAAGCAAGTCGGCGAGCACAAGGGAGTGACTGCTTATACAGTTGGCCAGAGGCGCGGACTGAATATCGCTCTGGGTTACCCGGTCTATGTCAAAAAGATCGATCCTGAAAACAACGCTATTCATATCTGCAGGGGAGACAATATCAAGTCCGCCTCATTCATGGCGGGCTCTGTAAACTGGGTTTCAACTGCTCCTCCAGCCGGTGAAATTACCTGCAAAGTCAAGATCCGCTACACAACGCGCGAATTCGAGGCAACCCTCGCTCCGGGTGATAATGATAATCTTCAGGTCCGACTGGTCGAACCCGCCTCGGCCGTAACTCCCGGGCAGTCGGCGGTCTTTTACAGCCAGGATGTCGTCCTGGCCGGTGGTATCATCCACGAAGTCCACTGACAGTGATTATGACAGGCGCTGATTAATGTTGACATTTGCTGTTTAAATCCAATATTTTTCTCGACAGAACCAATCATCAGGGAGGATGAAATGCTCGCAGTCAACTACCTTGGACATTCCTGTTTTATGCTTTCGGACGGCAGTCATACTCTGATTATTGACCCATTTTTATCGGGTAATTCCCTGGCAGAGACAAGTCCGGCCGATGTCACCTGCGATTACATTTTGGTTTCTCACGGTCATGGTGATCACTGGGGCGACAGCGAGGAGATTGCCAAAAACAACGATGCCGTCGTGATTGGCCCCAATGAGATCGCTGTCTATGCTTCCCGGCGCGGGCTCAGGATGCACAAGATGCATATCGGCGGGGGACATGACTTTCCCTTCGGACGGATCAAACTGACCATCGCTCATCATGGCTTCTCCGATGGTGAATCCGGTTTCGATATCGGGGGCAGTCCCTGTGGATTTGTGATCGAGATCGACGGCAGGAAGATCTATCATGCCGGCGACACCGGCTTGTTTATGGATATGCAGTTGATCGGCGAGGAAGGTCTCGACCTGGCGTTCCTTCCAATTGGTGACAATTTCACGATGGGGATCGACGATGCGGTCCGGGCGGTCGATTTTCTCAAACCGAAGTTGACAGTGCCGATGCATTACAACACCTTCGAGCTGATCAAGGCCGACCCGCAGGAGTTCTGCTCAAAACTTAAAAATAAAGATTACGACTGCAGGGTGATGAATATCGGCGATCGGCTTGAACTTTGAACTTCATCGAATGTATACCGTTAAAGTGATATAAAACATTCAAACGGGGATATGCTGTGTCTAAGGGAAGAAAAGTTATAGTATGGATACTGGCCAGCTTGGTTGTGCTGGTACTGGTGGCATTCGCCGCTGTCAAGATATTCTTTCCGGCCGATAAGGTCAGCCGGATGATCGTTGAAAACCTGCAGGAATCACTTCAAAGACCGGTCTCAATCGAGAAAACTTCGGTCTCGATCTGGGGCGGAATCGGTTTGGTGGTCGAAAACCTCGAGGTCAAAAACCTTCCCGGTTTCAAACGGGAGAACTTTTTTCAACTGGACAAGCTGGATGTTAAAGTTAAATTCTGGCCCCTTTTGGGGGGAGATATCGAGTTCAGCCGGATCGGATTAAACGACCTCACCGCCAACCTGGAGAAGAACAGCGCCGGGGTTCTTAATTTCTCCGATCTCGGCGAACATGAACAAAAAGAAGTCACACCCGAAACCGGCGCATCATCGGTACCGTTTCTATTCGATCAACTATCGGTCGGGCAGGCTTCGATAAATTATTACGATGATTCCACGGGCACACAGTTATCTCTGCGCGGGATTGACCTGTCCAGCAAAATGACCCGCAATGCTTATGACAAAACCCTCAGCGCTCTTGGCGATTTGTCAGTCGACAGCCTGATTATCGAAGATACTTCCGGGGTGCTGGATTTTCCTCATCTTGACCTGACCGCGGATTTGCACCTGACCTTAAGCGAACAGGATGAACTGCTTTTAATCGACCGGATTCAAATCGAACTCTCGGACATGGAGGGGCTTTTAGATGGTCGAATCGAAAACCTGTTTTCTGCACCTGATGTCGAAGTGAACTTTCGCAGTAAACGATTCACGGTCGAAGATCTGTTGAGCCTTCTGCCGGAGAAAGTGCTGGCTTCGCTGGAAGGGATTGAAAGTACCGGAGAAATGTTTGCCTCGGCCAGCCTCAAGGGGATTCCCGGTAAAGCGGGAGCGCTCGATTTCGATGCCCGCCTGTCTGTCGACCGGATCAGTGTATCCATGCCGGATATCAGGGGTGACCTGGTGGTCGAAGCGGGAGAACTCAACATAAAGCAGAAAGCGGCCAACCTGTTGTTTAATAATTGCACTTTTGCGGGCGAGCCCATATCTATCAACGTCTTTGTAAAAAATATATTTGAACCGGTGATCAATGCGGACTTGTCGCTGACTGTCAACTTTAACTCGTTTGAAGATTATTCAGCCGAGATCAAAAAGCTCAGCGGGAGGGCTTACCTGACCTGCAATCTCTATTCAGATATTCAGAAATTAGAGACCACTCGTCTTGATGGTGGTCTGGTGGTGGAAGATTTCAGGCTCTACCATGATAAACTCACTCAGCCGGTGGAGGAGATCGAGCTGGATTGCGAATTCAAGCAAAAACATATTGAAATCAAATCCATGGAGGCTGAAATTGGTTCATCTTCATTTAAGCTCGATGGCCGCATGTCGGATATAGTACCGTACCTGGCCGATCCCCAAAATGCGACTGTTAAGCCGGATATAAACTTCAAGCTGAATTCTCCCTATCTCAACCTGGACGAGTTGATCACCCTGGTTAAAATCGACAGTACTCAATTCGAAAAAGAATCCCCCGCAGAGGACAGCCTGTCGGCGAAGATGATGACGGATATTACCGCTATGGGTGAACTCGATATCAAACGGGCTGTTTATGCACTGGTTGAAATCGATAATTTCAAGGGCTTTCTGGATTTTCGCGACAACGTTCTTCATCTCGAACAGGCCGAAGCGAAAGTCTACCAGGGGGACCTGAACGGGGAAGTGATAGTTGACTACGAAAACCCGGAGAACCCTCAGTTCATGCTCGACTTCAAAGCCGATCGCATGAATCTCAACAGTGCCATGACCCGGGTAACTCCTCTCGATGATGTCATCTTTGGTGAAGCTAACCTGTCGTCATCGTTCTCCGGTAAAATCGGCGATCCGGCCGAAGTTCTCAGGCAGTTGACCGCTAACGGAGAGATGCTGGTTTCCGATGGTGAGCTGAAGAATTTTCCGCTTTTGAAACAGATCACTGACAAACTCGGTTTTAAAGCTTATGAGAGCTCTGAGTTTCGCGATCTGCAGAGCCGTTTTAAAGTAGAGGACGGCAGGGTGAAGCTGGACGATCTGAAGTTTTCGATGGGGCAGTCCAACTGGACTTTCGATGGGTCCGTTGGATTTGACGGCAGTCTCGACTATGATGTGGCGATTGAACTGCCAAACAGCATGGTTTCTGGCTCCGGGCTGTTATCAGATCTGGACTCGTTTCTGGGAGGTGGCGATAAACGACTGACCATACCGATTCATCTCGGTGGAAACTATAACAGTCCCCAAATAAAAGTTGATCGTTCAAAGCTTCTGGAATCTGCCGATAAGAAGATAAAGGACAAAGGTAAGGACTTGCTGGATAACTTGTTGAAACAAGACTGATATCGGCCAATGAGAACCCTGATAGAAGATATAAAAGCGATTTACAGAAACGATCCGGCCGCGCGCAATATCGAGTTTCTATTTTACGCCGGTTTCTGGGCTATTACCCTGCACCGCATTACACATTTCGTCTGGAATCTGAAAATACCCCTGATTCCGAGGATAATTTCTCAGTTCACACGCTTTATGACCGGTGTCGAGGTTCATCCCGGAGCCACGATCGGCAAAGGCTTCTTTATCGATCACGGAATGGGGGTCGTGATTGGTGAAACCACGCAGATAGGCGACAACTGCGTGCTGTTTCACAATGTCACCCTGGGCGGAACCGGCAAGCATAAAAAGAAACGTCATCCAACTCTTGGGAACAATGTCTTCGTAGGCACGGGGGCGACAATTCTGGGGCCGGTCAATGTCGGCAATAATGTCAGGATCGGCGCCAATACCTTTATTATCATGCATGATGTCCCCGATAACGCGACCGTGGTCGGTTCACCCGGAAAGATCGTCATCCTCGGCGAAAAGCGGGTGGATATGCCCCTGTTGCGTACTTCCGAACCGAAGGAGTGATCGAAATCAGAACGAGTAAGTTCCTGTTTGCGTTTATTTCGTGCCTGCTCATGATACTGTTCTTGTCGAATTCATCCCGGGCCTGGCACTTCAATATTGAAGCTCCCACCGAGGACTTGAAAAGGCGGACCGAACTGGCATTAAACCAGTCTGAAGCAGAACTCCGCCGGCTTCTGGGGCGGTCATTCGAAGACACCCTGCGTGTATTTATCGCTGAGGATCGCTACGATTTCGACACCGCCGCGTTTGGGCATCTCCCGGACTGGGGCGTCGGGGTGGCGATACCATCACGAAATTATATCTCGGTTTTATCGCCGATCAAAGAGAACTTCCGTCTGCCGTTTGAGGAGGTTCTGCGCCATGAGCTGGCCCATATCGCCCTTCACAAAAGAGTCGACGGCAATCCCGTTCCCCGGTTCTTGAACGAGGGTTTCGCCATGATGTTTGCTCATCAGTGGAGCTTCAGTGATGACCTGACTCTGGCCAAGGCCAGTTTCACTGCCTCAACGATGACATTGAAGGAAATCGACTATGTCAACCTGCTCAATCCCTCGCAGGCGCAGATAGCTTATTCCCAGTCATACCAGGCGGTGAAATTCTTCATTGACACATTCGGAACGGAAGCCTTTCATAAGCTTCTGGACGGTTTTAAAAACGGTCTGGATTACGACCGGGCGTTCAGGTCCGTAATCGGGAGTGATTTCGCCTCTTTTGATAATCTGTTTGCAAAACATCTCAACAAGCATTATCATTGGATCATGATTTTTACTGATCCGTGGTTGCTCTGGATCGGACTTGCGCTGATTCTGATTCTCGGTTTTCTGCTGATTCGAAAACGGCGCAAGGATATCTATAAGAAGTGGGAAGAGGAGGAGAAGTACCAGAGCACCGATTTCGACTATGAAGAATCTTCTCCATGGGATTGAGTATCTTCTGGCGGAGCTTTTCGTGGCTCTGTTTTCCGCTCTCGATGACAGGCGTGCGCTCAAACTTGGAAAGCATCTCGGCACGCTCTTTTATCACCTGCTAAAATACCGCAAGACCGTTGCCCTCAAAAACATGAGGTTCTGTGAAATTGGTGACGATGATCAGGAGCGTATGCGGTACATCCGCAGGATGTTTGAATCGTTCGGCCAGACCGCGGCTGAGTTTGCGAGGCTGAATAGATATTCTAAGGCTGATTTAAATCAAAAAGCTGACGTAAGAAATCGTGAATACTTCGATGAAGCCTTTTCGCACGGACGCGGGGTCCTGTTTTTATCCGGTCATTTCGATAACTGGGAGCTTTTGATTCAGGCGATAGCTTCGTTCGGATATAAAATCGATATCGTGGTCAGACAGCAGCACAACCTCAAAGTCGATCGGTTGATGGCCCGGTTGCGCCGGTCTGAGAATATCGAGGTGATTACCGCTGAGGTCAGCCCTCGCTCGATTATACGATCCTTGAAGCGCAACCACGGGGTGGCGGTTCTGATGGATGTCTATGGTGGCAGGAATGCTGAAACGGCGAAGCTGTTCGGTCATGAGGTCCCGACCCTGACGGGAGCGCTCGAAATCGCCGTCAAAAGAAAAGTCCCGGTCTTCTGTGAATTCGGCCGTAGAATCAATTACAGCCGTCATGAGCTCATTATCAGGCCTCCTGTTATTGCAGGTCAGGATGACAAGGTGAAAACGGTCGAGGCACTGCTTGCATATTATCATGGTGAACTCGAAAAAGCTGTACGGCAGGCACCCTGGCTCTGGCTCTGGACTCATAAACGCTTCAAGGGACTGGTGGACTACTGATGGATTTACACCATGTTCGCAAAGTTGTAATCCGCTTCCCCAACTGGCTGGGTGACTGTATCATGGCATCTCCTCTGATCGGGGCTTTGCATGACAGCTTCCCGGAATGGAAGATCAGTTTAGCAATCCGACCCCAGTTCGTTTCACTGTTTGCGAACGATCCCCGTCTCGAAGAAGTGATCGCACTCGATGACAAGGGCGGACGTTTCCGGCTGTTTCGATACTTTCCGATTGCCGAACAGGTCTCAAAACGTGGTTTCGAACTGGCACTTATACTGCCGGAATCGTTTTCCTCGGCCTTTATCTTTTACCTGGCCGGACTGCCACTCACGCTCGGTTACCGGGGGGATCTGCGATCATTCATGTTGAGGCAGACGATTCCGCATCCTGAAAATGTGATTCATCGTACAAAAAAATATCTCAATTTTGTCAATGTACTGGGCGGAAAGCTTGACAAGCAGTATCATCCGAGGATATACTCCAGCGAGGATCATAAAAATCAGGCCGAGCGGCTAACTCGCGGAATAGAAGATTACGTGGTAATTAATCCCTTCAGCCGGGCGCCCTCGCGTCGCTGGGGAAAACAGAAGTACGCCGAGCTGGCTTCCCGCATCAAAGCTGAACTGGATTTGAACATTGTTTTCAGTGGTGCGCCGGATGAAGCTGGTGTGATCGATGAAGTCGGGCGAATGGCTGGTGTGGATTATCTCAATATCGCCGGGAAAAGTGACCTGATGACATCTTACGAGATCATGAAGAATGCTCGTGTTTATGTCGGCAATGATTCCGGTGGAGCCCACCTGGCAGCATCCTCAGGGACTTATACGCTTTCGATATCTGGTGCTGATGATCCCGATGAGACCCGGCCATTGGCAAAGCATGGCAAAGTTGTTCGTGGCGATTTGCCCTGTATGCCCTGCGTTAAGAATATTTGTCCGCGCAAAGATATTCCCAATGAGTGTATGCAGGTCGTGGATGTAGAGCAGGTGTTTTCGGCTGTCCGGGAGGCATCTGATGAGTAAGACAATAGCTGTGATCGGCACTATAAATCGCGACACGATCATCCATGTCGATGGAAAGAAGACCGAAAGCTACGGTGGTGCGCTCTATAACATCACGGCGCTGTCACAATTGCTCGAAGACAATGCCATCATTAAGCCCTGTATCAATCTCGGCCATGATGTTTACCCGCTTATTGCGGGCAACCTGGCGCGTATGGGCAATATCGATATCAGCACTCTCAACAAGGTCCGGCGAAAAAACAACCATTGCAAACTGCGTTACCATGACCTCGAAAAGAAATCGGAAGTCCTGTCCGGCGGTGTTCCCTCGATACGATTCAGCGATCTCAGAAAAGGCTTGGATGCCGATATAACCATGATAAACTTTGTCTCAGGACGAGATATCAGTTTGCGCTCGCTGGAAAAACTGCGCCTTGATTACAGGGGTAAGATTTATATCGATATCCACAGCCTGACATTGGGCAAGAAGCCCGATGGGAGCAGATTTTTAAGACGGCCCCGTAACTGGAAGCGCTACGCCGCCTGCGCTGATTTCTTGCAGATGAATTCGCTCGAATTTGAACTGCTTTCCAGCAATAGTGTCGAAAAGGATTCGGTCAAGGCATTTTATAAATTGTTTTCACCGTCAAGTCTGAAAGCGTTGCTGGTGACCCTGGGCGAACATGGGGCTTATTTCGTTTCACAGTTTGGACGAGGGGTGCGTTGCCAGCAGGTACTTCCGCCAAAAGTCGGAAAGGTGCTGGATACGACCGGTTGTGGCGATGTCTTCGGTGCCGGCTTTTGCTCGGCCTGGATTACCGGCGCAAGTGCTATGCGTTCGGCGGAAATCGCGGTCGCATCTGCCACCCTTAAGACTCGTGTCCGCGGGGTAGAAAACCTCAATCTGCCTCCGCTCAAATCGCCTGAGTGATATAAAATTATCTTGCCGTCATCGCCTGATTGCCTATATTCGCCTCTGTTATGAAAAAACTGTTATTGTCGCTTACTGTGCTGGTAATTGCCTCAATCGCTCCGAACCTTTCTGGAGCTGATTTTCCCGCACTCGAAAAGTATATCCAGACCGCGCTGGGGAGCAACCTCAAAATCAAGCAAGCCTATCAGAACATTCGTGAAAGTCATGCCGCCCGTCGGGAAGCCTACTTCAGGTTTTTCCCGACCCTCGATTTCGAATCTCGTTACAGCTATTCCGGCGGAGGCAGAAAGATCGTGATCGATCCCTCCGAATTTCTGAGCGGGAATCTTCCACCGGGAATCGAAGTGGGCGGTAAAAAAGAGATCAACTTCCTGCGGGAGACCGAGCATGATACCCGTTTCAGCCTTCAGCAACCTCTGTTTACAGGCGGGATGATTCGCAATTCGTACAATGCCTCCGAGATGAAATACCGTGCAACACAAAGCGAATACAAGCAGGTCAGGGAAGAGGTGATCGAGGAGATTTCGCGCGGGTATTTTAATTACCTGATGACACTCAGGCTGAAATCTGTTGCCCGTAGCAACCTTGAACTGGCTGAGCAGCACCTGCGTGTGGCCAAAAGCCTGTATCAGGCCGAAAAAGTCTCGCAGGCGGAGGTCTTTCGCGCCGAGGTGGCGGTTTCGAGTGCGCAACAAGCGCATGCGGAATCCCGCCAGCAGGTCGTGGTCTCACGTACGTATTTCAACAATATTCTCAACAGGCCACCAGGGGACTCGATCGAGGTCGATCAGCTCAAGTATGAAATCATCCGGATCAGCCTGCCAGTTGACGAGCTTGCCGATATCTCTGATTATCGAGAGTTAGCTGAAAAAAACCGAGCCGAGCTGGATGTCGTTCGCTATAACCGTTCCTCGCTCGAGTACCTGCGTAAAGTTCGTAAAGCCGAGTACTACCCACGGCTGTCGCTGGGGGCGGTTTATGGCTGGCAGGGCGAGAAGCTTCGATTCGATTTCCCTCACGATTACTGGACGGTATCTCTTCTATTGCAGTTCAATGTCTTTGACTGGGGTGCGCGGGGTGAACGGGTCAAGCAGGTCGAGGCACAAATCGATAATCTCAGCTACGTCTATGATGACCTCCGGCGAGGAATCGAACTGCAGGTGACCCGGGCCTACCAGAACTTGATGACCCTGGTGGAAAAATGGAATGCGGCTCGCCAGCAGTTGAAAAGCGCGCGCGAAAATCTGCGGATAACCGAGATCCAGTACAACCAGGGGTTGGCCTCGCAGATTACTTACCTGGATGCCCAGAACGAATTGACCAGGGCACAGAACAACCTCGTTATCGTCTACTACGAGTGCCTGTCTGCACGCGCCTCTCTCGACAGGGCCTGCGGCGTGGGCCATCGCAAATACTAAAAGCTACTTGAGCGACTGGAAACAGAATTGGCAGGTTACATAAAAAAAAGAATCGTCACAGATCCCGCTCCGCTTTTAAGGGTATCTCGTACTTTGATTGCATTGGTGGCGGTGTTCGCTACATCGATTTTTATTTCTGCAATCACTACCATATTTACTAATATTCACGTGGCGAGTATTTTAGTCTACCTGTTGGTTTACCTGTTACCATTTATTCTAATTGCACAGGATAAAAACTATCCCCTGCGGGATATCATCCGCTGGCAGAATTTTAACCGGGTCGACATACACTTGATTACCATATTCGGAACCGCATTTGTACTCGTGATCAGTAATCGACTGCTGGAAATATTCAATCGTTTCTCTCCGGCAGTAGAAGAAAACATCGAATGGCAGAGACAATTACTCGACACTGCCGGAGAATTCCCGCTCGGGTTGGTGATTCTAAGCGTGGTCATATTGCCGTCATTGTGCGAGGAATTTCTGTTCCGTGGAATTATCCAGCCTGCTTTGATTAAAAAGACCGGAAGCCTGCCAGGGATCGTGATTACGTCGTTTTTCTTTGCCGCCATCCATGTCAACCTGACGGCATTTATTCCCTTGTTTCTACTTGGCCTGTTTTTAGGCCTGCTGGCCTTTCGGGCAGGAACCTTCCTGTATTCGAGCGTAGCCCATATTCTGGTGAATGGCACCGCTTTACTGGCTTCTCGCCTGATGAATGCGGAAAATATTAAACCGGTACAAAACGAAAATACTGCGCTTGTAATGTTAATAATTTTAGGTATATTTACCCTGCTGATTGTACTATTATTTCGACTCACCCCAAAAAGAAGGGTGGGGGAGCCGGATATGTACCATATATGATGTTTTAAGTTGACTTTTTGACGATAACTATAATCAATGAGGGCTGTATATAATGTCACTTCAGGTTACCATGGATAACAATCGGAAATTCATAGAAGCGCTCAAATTTCTCTCCCAGACGTCGCGGATTCTCAATCAGCCACTTCAGCTGGGTGATTTGATTTCGATTATCCTGGAGGAATCGATTAAATTGTCCGAGGCCGACCTGGTCTGTCTGATCCTGCTGGACAAGAAAGACAATCCGGAGAATATTTACCTGATGACCGCCGGTTCCAAGCGCAAGCTCAAGTTTGAACAGGATGAAATAAGTCTCGACCATGCCGGTGATTACGATGCCGCGGTAGCCACTCCGATCGACAGGGATGACCGTTTCAATATCTTTTTCCGCAAACATATCGACCGGGATTACAAGTGCCGGCTGCGGATACCCATATTTTTCCGCAACCGCTGGTCCGGATATATCGATCATTACGCCGACGACTGCAGTAAGTTTGAAGTCCATAACCTGATCGATTTTCTGAAAGCGCTGACTGACAGTTTCGCCATCGCGCTCGATAATGCGGAACTTGCAGAGCTGGCCTTCAAGAAAACTCTCGAGAACAAGCTCCTGATCGAAACCTCGCTGATTCTGTCCAATAAGCTGGAGCAGGACGAGGTGTTAAACGCTATCGCCGATTCTCTCAAGCGCCTGGTCGATTACGACGGCCTGATTATATATCTGTTGCGGGAAGACCACAACCTGAAACCGATTTTCTGGCGTGGCTACGAGGACTCGGTCGGCGCGGATCACCTGCTCAACGGTTCAACCGAGGGACTGGTCGGATGGACTGCGCGTACGGGGCAGGGGGCTGTAGTTGACGATGTTTCCAAGGATGATCGTTATGTCCAGGCCCGCCAGAAAACCCGCTCGGAGATGGTTGTCCCGATCAAGCTCAAAGATCGTGTGATCGGGGTCTTCAATATCGAGTCCGATCAGCCGGGAACTTACCACGAGCATGACCTGGACCTGCTGATGACATTCGCGGCTAAATCGGCCATCGCCATAGAGCGTTCATCTTTGTATCGTGAACTGCTCCTGAAAAAACAACTAGACCAGGAAGTCGATATCGCCCGTTCTATCCAGAAGACTTTTCTCCCACGCACAGATCCTGAGATCAAGGGCTTCGACGTGTCAGGATTGAACCGTTCCTCCCGACAGGTGGGAGGGGATTATTACGATTTCATCGATATCGAGGAAGGGCAGACCGGAGTTGTGATCGCCGATGTCGCCGGCAAAGGAGTTCCCGCGGCGTTGATCATGGCTTCTTTCCGGGCATCTTTGATAGCCGAGATTCGCAACAATTACGCCATCCGGGCGATTATGAAGAAGGTCAACAAGCTGATGACCGAATCGCTCGACAAGGGCAATTTCGTGACCGCGGTCTATGGTGTGCTGGACAGCCGTAACAGGATTCTGACCTATTCCAACGCCGGGCACAACCCCCCGCTCTTGTTCCGTCAATCAGGCGAGGTGCAGGAATTGACCTACGGAGGCCTGGCTTTTGGGATCAAAGACGATGTCCGTTACAGCGAGCAACCGCTCCATCTCGATCCGGGCGACAGCCTGGTGTTGTTTACTGACGGAGTAACCGAGGCGCAAAACGACAGGGGCGAGGATTTCGACAACTCGCGGTTAATCGAAACATTCAGGAAAAACGAGCATAAATCTGCCCATGAGATAGTCGAGGCGATTACCAGCGAGGTCCTGAAATTCAAGGCTGAGGACTTCATTTTGGACGATTTGACGCTGATGGTGCTGAAATCGACCTGAGTATTATAAAAAAGATTTATGAGGAAGATATTAAATCTAAGTACAATAGCCATTTAGGACGACAATCTTGTTGACAATAAAATGAAAAAATCTACTTTTCATGCGTATAATGGTATATGAAAGAAATCAAATCAGGAGTTCGAGATGAAAGATAATCGAGTGAGCATACTTTTCGCATTTTTGGGCGTATTCACGTTTGGCATAATCCTGTCCGGATGTAGCAGTGATGACGAACCCCCGGTCTCATTTCCACCTCAGGATGAGTTGCGGGTGGCGTATATCTCTTCTGCAGAAGCTCCGGCGATAGATGGGCAGGCTTCCGAGGCTGTCTGGGGAACCGCCCAGCTCTCGCAGTTGATTGCTCTGGAGGGATCCGAGAATAATCCCAAGGGCAGAGTTGCCCTGCTCGAACTCAAGGCACTTTCTGATTCCACGAATTTCTATATGTATGCTCGTTGGCGTGACGAGGGCGGTGTCGATGACCGCTATCGCCAGTGGCAGTGGTCGTCCGCGGGCGGTCCCGATCCATGGCGTAAGGACCTGGCCCGTGAGGATGTGCTCACCGTGTTATTCGAAAATGAAACTGATACCAGCTCGGCTATGGGGTGTAACCGTTTCTGCCATGAGCTCGGTGTTGGAAGTTACGAATTTGTAAACAAGACCGGTTCGACTGTCGACGGCTGGTTCTGGCGCGCCACACAGACTAACCCGATCGGCTATGCTCTGGATTTGAATTTCCAGGATACGATCTTTGCCGACAGCGGAACCCTCGGGCTCGATCCGGAGAGTATGACCGGTTTTATCGTCAATGAAATCGAAAATGGCGGTCAGGCCGCGTGGTGGAAAGATTCAATTGAAATCGATACGGTTGTTTTTACAGTCGATCAGGATACTGTCACTGTAGTTGACACGCTGTACAGGGTCGATATAGGAAATTCATTGTTCGACAGCGATACCGTAGCATTTAGTCCCCAGCTGATCGTGGACAGTATCTATATCCCCGCGTTTGTGCTCTCGACCTCTGCCTCCGGTGATCGCTGGGATGTCCAGGCTAAGGCCGTTTACGATATCGCCAGCAAGTATTGGACTCTCGAGCTGAAGCGCGCCATGAATACCGGTAATGCCGAAGATGTCGTGTTCGCGCCCGGCTCCGAAATCAAGGCTCATTTTGGCGTCGGTGTCGACTTTATGCAATCCCATATCGGTTACGATCCAATCCTGATTAAATTCTAATAGATTATATGCCTGTAATACCGCTCCATCAGGGGCGGTATTTTTTTTGAGATTGTTTTGAAATTTCATCTCCCTGTTAGTATATTGTAAAAAATCAATCACCAGGAGGATACCATGGCCTTGAAAACAGTCGAGGAATACAAACAAAGTCTGCGCGAAATGCGTCCCAATATCCATAAATTCGGTAAGCTGATCGAGGATGTCACCACCGATCCGATGACCCGCTGGACGGTTGAAGGGCATTCGCAGATCTACGCCGCCCAGAATGATCCCGAGCTTAAGGAAATGGTTACGACCGAATCGCACCTGACCGGTGAGCCGGTCTCGCGCTATCTCTCAATCATCCGGTCGGCTGAGGAACAGATTGCCAACTCGAAGATGAAGCGTCTTCTGTTTCAGCTCTCTGGTACCTGTACCGGCGGGCGTTGTGCGGGATGGACTGCGCTCAATGCGATGTGGGCGACAACCTACGATATCGATAAAGAATATGGAACGGAGTATCACCAGCGTATGACCGAGTGGCTCAAGTCCGCGCAACAGCGCGATATAACTATCTCGGGTGCGCTGACCGATCCCAAGGGCGATCGTACCAAGAAGCCTTCGCAACAGGATGATCCCGACATGAACCTGCATATCGTCAAAAAACGTGATGACGGTATCGTTGTGCGGGGAGCAAAAGTTATGATCTGTGGAATAGCCGCGGCCAACGAGATTTTTGTTCTGCCGGGCTCCAATTATAAAGAGGAAGACGCTGACTGGGCGGTTTCGTTCGTGATCCCGCGTGATATCGAGGGGCTTACGATCGTGGAGGCTCGTCATCCCAACGATACCCGTGAAACAGAGGATCCGGATTCATTCGACAACCCGGTCAAACATGGCGGTATAACCCAGGCCTACCTGTTCTTCGAGGATGTTTTCGTTCCCAA
>WJMC01000239.1 GCA_014728145.1 Candidatus Zixiibacteriota bacterium
AATTTCTTCATCTTCGGCTCTGACTTGCATTCCGAAAATCCAATCACAGCCCTGCGGGTACTCAAAACCAAGCGTTACAAAAACGCGCGTATAATGATGCTGAATCCGAGGCCGAATCGTCTTAATCGAGCTACTGATTGCAGTTTTACATATAAACCGTATTCTGAAATTTACCTGATCCAGGGACTTGTGCGCCTGATTCTCGAGAAAAAGATGTACGATTCCGAGCGGATTAAGCTTACCGAAGCCGAGATCAAAAAGTTCGTCGAGGACAGCTCTGATTTCGATGTGAAATCGGTCTCGGAGATGACCGGATTAAGTACGGATGATCTGGAACAGCTGGCCAAAGATCTATGCTTGGCCAAGAATACCGTTTTTATCTCGGGTGAGACAATCCGCACCCATTACCAGCGCGATCCAATTATGATTTCGCTCTACAACCTGGCCAAGGTAACCGGCAATCTGTCCGAATCCGGTATACTTCTGCTGGGCGGTGAATCCAACAGCCGTGGATGCTTCCGGATGGGCATGCGCCCCGAACTCTTGCCGTTTGAAGCAGAAAAAAGCGAGCGGGAAAATCTGGCTTCGATCTGGGGTGGCGATATTCCTGAGATGAGCGGGTTTGATACAATCGACATCTTACAGAAAATTGACGAAGAAAAGATCGAATGCGGATTTTTGGTCGGAGTCGACGCGATCGACCACTATCCCGACCGTAACTATATCGAATCATCACTATCCAAACTCGATTTCATGGTGGCCTGTGACCTGTTTTTGACTAACACGGCAAAGATCGCCGACGTAGTCCTGCCACTGTCATCGCACTATGAAACCGACGGTACTTTCTTCAACTGGGAAGGAGTACTCCAGAAGTTTGCTACAGTGATCAAGCGTGTGGGCGAATCTATGCCTGCCTGGCAGATTTTTAACAGGCTTTCTGAACGTTTTGAAAAGCCTTTTGAATACAACAACGCTGACGCAATTTTCCGTCAGTACGCGCCGTTTTTGAATCAGGATAAAATCGAAACGTTCAAAGATGTTCCGGATATGGGATTACGTTTCGAAAAAGATAAGAGCTACCCCGAGGTCGAGTTGACTCCGGTCAAGTATCGCAAGCCGATACACGAGGATCAGCCCCTGATAGTTTTGAGCGGAAACGGCGATCATCATTTTTCACGCAACTTCAGCAGTCGTTCGAAGAGCCTTAACAAGTTCCTGGCAGACCCGTATATCGCGCTGAATCCGAAGGTTGCCGAGGATAACACTATCTCCGAGGGTGATCTGGTTAAACTGGAAAATTCTTGTGGAAAAATAGTTGCCAATGCTGTAATATGGGATGACCTTCCGGGAGATGTTGTGTTTGTACCGGATAATTTCCCGGAAGCGGTCGTCAACGCGCTCAGAAAGCGTGATCATGATATCGACCGGGTGAAACTGGTTAAAATGTAATTATGCTTGAAACTCTGATAATATCGACAATTAAAGTTATAGTGGTTTTTGCCGCACTCTTGACCGCCTGCGCCTATCTGACCCTGTTGGAACGCAGAGTAGTGGCACGTTTCCAGTCACGCCTGGGCCCGATCTACACCGGCCCCAACGGACTGCTTCAGCCGGTTGCCGATCTGGTCAAGCTCCTCTTCAAGGAAGACCTGATTCCCGGTCACGTAGACAAAACTATTTATCTGCTGGCACCATTGGCGGCATTTATCCCGGCAACATTATCGTTTGTAGTGATTCCGTTTGGCTCGACTATCAACCTTTTTGGACGGGAAATCAACCTCGTACTGTCGAATTTCAATGTCGGACTGCTGTATATTTTCGCGGTAACTTCGCTGGGTATCTACGGAGTTATTTTATCAGGATGGGCATCCAACAGCAAGTACTCTCTGTTGGGATCGATTCGCTCCTCGGCCCAGATGATTTCCTACGAAATCAGTATGGGGATGGCAGTGATCGGAGTGGTCCTGATAACCGGCAGTTTGAATATGAACGAAATTGTAAAAGCGCAGTCCGGTCTCTGGAATATCGTCCTGCAGCCGGTCGGATTTTTGATCTTCCTGATTTGCGGAATTGCCGAGACCAACCGCGCACCGTTTGACCTGCCCGAAGCGGAGTCAGAACTTGTAGCCGGATACCATACCGAATATTCCGCCATGAAATTCGGGATGTTTTTCGTGGGCGAATACGCCAACATCATAACGATATCGGCGATCGCCGCCACACTTTATCTGGGTGGCTGGCAGGGACCGACCGACAATCCGATTCTTTCGATTGTCTGGTTCTGCATTAAGACATTTTTATTTGTATTCTTCTACCTGTGGTTACGGGCGACAACCCCGCGCTTCAGGTATGATCAATTGATGAATTTTGGATGGAAAATACTACTGCCTCTGGCAATCGCCAATCTGCTGGTGACTGCTCTGGTAGTATTACTAACGTAAGGTTATATTATGTGGAAGGCATTAAAACAGGTTTTCGTGGCTATACCGATCGGTTTGTTTACGACGCTCAAGAACTTCATTCGCAAGCCGGTCACTATCGCCTATCCGAAGGTCAAACCGCCCATGTATCCGCGTTACCGTGGGCTCCATTTTTTGGAGCGCTACGAAGACGGTACGGAACGCTGTGTCTGTTGCGGTCTCTGCGCCGCCAACTGCCCGGCCGACGCGATCTACATGGAAGGCGCTGAAACCGAGAAAGGCGAACGCTATGCCAAAGTCTATGAGATAAACGAAATCCGCTGTATCTTCTGCGGCTACTGCGAGGAAGCCTGCCCCGAGGAAGCGATCTTTCTGGGCAAGGAATACGAGTTCGCCGCCGATGACCGCGACAAGTTTATCTATACTAAAGATGATCTTCTGGTACCGTGGCCGCGAAAGAAACCGTCCGAGGTCGAGTTCAAGCGCAAAACCCGGCGTCCGGACGTCTATTAAATAAATTGGCTGAAACAAAAGTGGCAGGGTAAGTTTTGGAGTATTTTGTCTTTTTCGCATCAGCGCTGGTAGCGATAGTCTGTTCGCTATTGGTCATAGTGCAGAAAAATCCGGTCGCATCCGTGATCTTCCTGATTATGGCCTTCTTCGCCCAGGCTATCCTCTATATCCAGCTCTCAGCCGTATTTGTGGCAGTACTCCAGATCATAGTCTATACAGGCGCCATCATGGTGCTGTTCTTATTCGTAATCATGCTTCTAAACCTGCGCCGTGACGAGTTCGGGTCCGTCAAAAATCCGCTTCAAAGCTGGTTTGGTCGTGTTTTTGCCATCGTTCTGGTAATCGAACTGGTGGTGATCGTGGCCCGAGGATTCGTATTTAAGGAAGTTCCGTCAGCAATGGAAGAGTTTGGGACAGTTGAACAGGTGGGGACGCTTCTGTTTACCAAATACCTGTTCCCATTCGAGCTGACTTCGATCCTGCTTCTGGTGGCGATGATTGGCGCGGTCGTCCTGGCTATGCGCAGGGAGGAGGAGAAGTAATGGTTCCTCTGGAATATTATCTGATTTTGAGCGGGATTATTTTCACGATCGGTGTCACCGGCGTGATGATTTCACGCAATATTATCATTATCTTTATGTCGATCGAGCTTATGCTCAATGCCGCGAACCTGGCGCTGATTTCGTTTGCCCGACAGTATCAGGATGTCGGCGGTCACATATTCGTGTTTATCGTTATGGCCGTGGCGGCGGCAGAGGCCGCGGTCGGATTGGCTATCATAATTTCTCTATTCAGGAATAAGGATACTATTGACGTCGATGATTTCAACGTCATGAAATGGTAACAACCTATGCTTGATTATGTCTGGCTGATAGTTCTGATGCCATTGATCGGATTTCTGATCAACGGCTTGTTCGGCAACAGGATGTCGCGCGGGATAGTCGCTTTCATCGCCTGCGGAACAGTGTTTACATCATTCGTGATGGCGGTAGTGTCGTTGTTCGAATTGCTGGCACTCGACGCGCATCATCGCTACCATGAAATCTCCAGTCTGTTCAAGTGGATACCGTCTGCCGATTTGCAGGTCGAGATCGGATTTTTACTCGATCCCCTGTCGGCTGTCATGATCCTGGTGGTGACCGGCGTCGGTTTTCTGATCCATGTTTACTCGATCGGGTATATGTCCCATGACAAAGACTTTTCACGCTTCTTTACATATCTGAATTTGTTTACCGGTTCGATGCTTCTTCTGGTTCTGGCAAACAATTTCCTTTTGATGTTTGTCGGCTGGGAAGGTGTCGGGCTGTGTTCGTATCTTCTGATCGGATTCTGGTATCATAAGCAGTCAGCCGCTAACGCCGGCATGAAGGCTTTCGTGGTCAACCGGATCGGAGACTTCGGGTTTTTACTTGGTATGATGCTGATCTTCTGGACTTTTGGATCGCTCAACTACCACCAGGTTTTCGATTCCGCGCTCGGCTTTTTCCATTCGACCACCGGTCATGCCGAAGCGTCCCATGCTTTCACCTTCAACGACCAATTCGGTCTGGGCATGGGAGTATTCACGCTGATAACGATCTTCCTGTTTATCGGCGCAACCGGCAAATCAGCACAGATTCCGCTCTATGTCTGGCTTCCGGACGCCATGGAAGGTCCCACTCCGGTTTCGGCTTTGATTCATGCCGCCACCATGGTTACCGCCGGTGTGTACATGGTCGCTCGTACCAATGTGCTTTACCTGCTGGCACCGGATACGCTCATGCTGGTGGCAATTATTGGAGCGGCTACGGCTTTCTTTGCCGCAACCATGGGTATTGCTCAAAATGACATCAAACGGGTGCTGGCCTACTCCACGGTCAGCCAGCTCGGATATATGTTCCTGGCCTGCGGTGTGGCCGCCTTTGGAGCCGGTATATTCCACTTGATGACCCATGCTTTCTTCAAGGGTCTGCTGTTTTTGGCGGCCGGGTCGGTCATCCACGGTATGAGTGAAATCCAGGATATGCGTCAGATGGGTGGTCTCAAAAACAAGATGCCGGTCACTTTCTGGACTATGCTTCTGGCAACACTGGCAATTTCCGGAATTCCGCTCTTTTCCGGTTTCTTCTCAAAAGATGAGATCCTTTGGCAGACATTTTCATCACACTATGGCGGAACGGTATTCTGGGTTGTCGGATGGATTACCGCCGGCATTACCGCTTTCTATATGTTCCGCCTGATTTACCTGACGTTCTTCGGAAAGAATCGTGCTCCCGAGGATGTCAAAAGCCATATCCATGAGTCCCCGAAAACTATGACACTGCCTTTGGTGGCCCTGGCTGTACTTTCTGTTGTCGGCGGATGGATCGGTATCCCCAAAGCACTTGGCGGCGGAGCCTGGTTCGAAAAGTTTTTACATCCGGTCTTTGCCGATGGTGAAGAGATCATGCACGCGCAGATTGCGCATGGTCATCATGTCGATCACAGCCTCGAGTATATCCTGATGGGCGCAAGCGTGTTGTTGGTTCTGATCGCGATTTTTGTGGCCTTCACTTTCTATCTCAGGAATCCGCAAATCGCGACCAATCTCAAGCAGAAAATGTCCGGCCTGCACAAGGTCATTTACAATAAATACTATGTCGATGAAATCTATTTCGGTGCAATAGTGAGACCGCTGGTAGCGCTGTCGTTTTTCCTCTGGAAAGTTTTCGATGTGGTCATAATCGACGGTTTTGCCAACGGCCTGGCATATATGATCAAGTCATTCTCTGGAAGCTGGCGCAAAATGCAGACCGGTTATCTTAGAAATTACCTGATCATCTTCGTCTTCGGAGTGGTGATCTTAATTGGATATCTGGTGGTTAAGTAGATGGATAGTTCAATACTGACAATTATTACATTTCTGCCCATCGTGGGCGTTCTGGTTCTGGCATTTATTAATCGCGAGAATCACAGCGCTATCAAGTACACGGCCTGGATCGTCACCTTCGTAGACTTCCTGCTGTCTTTGTACATCTATTTCAATTTCGATTCAACCACCGACAAATTCCAGTTCGTCTACGATGTCACCTGGATAAAAGCACTGGGAATCAACTACTCGGTCGGTATTGACGGTATCAGCCTGTGGCTGATAATCCTGACGACATTTCTGGGCTGGCTGGCGATCTGGTCATCCTGGACCGCGATCAAAGACCGCTTGCGTGGCTACATGATATCACTGTTGATACTTCAGACCGGTATGCTGGGCGTGTTTGTTTCCATGGATCTGTTCATGTTCTATGTTTTCTGGGAAGTCATGCTGATCCCAATGTATTTCCTGATCGGTATCTGGGGCGGACCGCGCAAGATCTATGCTACCGTAAAATTTGTTCTGTTCACAATGCTCGGGTCACTTCTGATGCTGGTGGCTATCCTGTTTATATATTTCAAGTCGGGCGGATCGACATTTTCAATCTCGCAGTTGACTGATTTCTGTGTTTCTCTGCCTAAAACTACGCAAATCTGGCTATTTGCCGCTTTTGCGCTGGCGTTTGCGATCAAGGTCCCGATGTTCCCGTTCCATACATGGCTTCCGGATGCTCACGTTCAGGCACCTACAGCAGGTTCTGTAATCCTGGCCGGTGTGCTTTTGAAGATGGGGACCTATGGCTTTTTGCGCTTCTGTATGCCGATGTTCCCGCTGGGCTTTGAAGCCTTTACGCCCGTTATAGCAATGCTGTCGGTAATCGGTATCATCTACGGTGCTTTGGTTGCCATGGTTCAGAAAGATGTCAAATCGCTGGTGGCGTTTTCCTCGGTCTCTCACATGGGGTTCATCATGCTCGGATTGACCGCCCTCAATATGCAGGGTCTCCAGGGCAGTATCCTGCAAATGCTCAATCACGGTATCTCCACGGGCGCGCTGTTTTTGATTGTCGGCATGGTTTACGAGAGACGCCATACACGCATGATCGCTGATTTCGGTGGTTTGTTCAAGTCTATGCCGATCTGGTCCACCTTCTTTATAATTGTCGCGCTCTCCTCGATTGGACTGCCGTTCACCAATGGTTTCGTGGGTGAATTTTTGATCCTTCTGGGCACTTTTGGCAAGAATCCGATCTATGCCGGTATCGCCGCGAGCGGTGTTATCCTGGCCGCGTGTTATATGCTCTGGATGATCAAGCGTGTGCTC
>WJMC01000240.1 GCA_014728145.1 Candidatus Zixiibacteriota bacterium
CAGGTTTCCCATCATAGGAATACCTGTCATAACCATCTCCTGCTTGACCGCAAAATCAGCTGTAAGCGTGGCACTAAAAAGCAGGCCCAAAAGAACAGTTACAAGCAGGCTTTTCTTTATTAGTTTCATCATTCCTCCAGTGTCAGCTAATATCAGTGTCATCGGCAGGACAACTACCGATGACACCGATCTAAATACTTAACCTCTCTCGATTTTCTCCACGGCCAGTTCGATTTCTTCCACCGCGGTGGTAGAAACCCGGCCATCGAGATCGAAGCCGCGCCACTTGCAGGGCCAGGCTTCAAAGAAATTGTAGCGCATGATTTCATCCCCGGAATCATCACAAACAATGACACTTCCGCTCTTGCGATCAACGCGCCCCTCCATGACAGACTTGCGCCACTGCCAGAGCTCGGTAGTGTTCACGTAGCCTCGCTTGAGGATGATATTCGAATATCTGGTCTGTCCCGGACGTTTCCGCAGGACCTGGTCGGAACCATCCTGGTACTCGACTATTTCCGTTTCGGAATCGAGACCGTCGACAGCTTTGAAGGCCGCCTGAGTGACACCGTCGATCTCGATTTTGAAGTTGTAAGCACCGATATGATCATGTTTTCTGCGATTCGGCATGCTTTCCTCCTGTAATCAAAGCCGTAACTCGGCTGGTAGAAACCTGGTTTATTCGTTAACCGAAGCGCCGGACTGCCACTGCGAGATCCTGAAGATCACGAACTCAGCAGGCTTGACCGGTGCCAAACCAATCTCGATCACGACCATGCCGGCATCGACCACTTCCGGCGGATTGGTTTCCTCGTCGCACTTGACATAGAAAGCCTCCTCAGGCGTTCTGCCAAACAGCGCGCCGTCATTGTAAACACGCAGTAAGAAGGCGGTAATATTACGTACTATCCGCTTCCACAAGGTGTGATCGTTGGGTTCGAACACGACCCACTGTGTACCTGCCTTGATCGATTCTTCGACCATGATAAAGAGGCGTCGGACATTGACATATCTCCAGGACGGATCCGAAGAGACGGTACGAGCGCCCCACACCCGGACGCCACGATCCTTGAACTCACGGATGCAGTTAATTCCACGCGGGTTGAGAATATCCTGCTCACCCTTGGAGATATTGTAACGCAGTCCCAGGGCACCGCGAACGACTTCATTAGCCGGTGCCTTGTGGACACCGCGAGTGTTGTCACTGCGGGCATAGATTCCGGACATATGACCGGAAGGCGGAACATAAACATTTTTATCGCTGGCGGGGTCATACACTTCGAGCCAGGGGAAATAGAACGCCGCATACTGGCTGTCACGGGGCTTTTTGATCTTGTCGACTCCGCCCTTTTCGATTTCAAGGGTGGAGTCCAGAATAGCGAAACGATTCATCCTCTCGCAATGCGAAATGACCGCATCCTGGATAGCGGGCTCGGTCATACCCGGGGCACAGACAATCGCGATTTCATCGACTTCCTCGAAAGTTACCAGTCCGGTCTTGTTGCCGGGACCCTCATCCTTGCCCATAAACAGTGCCGGTGAGGGGCCACCACCCGACGACTGCGGGGGAGACTGCGGTTTCTTTTCGTCTTTGCCTTCTTCTTTTTTGGGAGGAGGCGGAGGGGGAGGCGGACCTTCCATCCCGATATTGGTCACAAAACAGCGGCTTCCACCGTTGTTGAAGAATCCATATACAGCGTGAGCCAGATAGGGACTGTCGTTAAATTCACCAAAGGTTCTGGTGAATTGTCCCCAGTTGGTAATCAATGTAGCTTCGTTTTTGGGTCCTTTTTTGGTTTGCCCGATGAAGCCGACTGTCGAGGTACCGACCGCTTCCAGCGGCTTACTCCCCTTATCGACCTCTTCGACATAGACACCCGGAGACAAATATTCCGGCATAGAAAACCTCCATGTTTAATCTTTTATCGCTTTGCCTATCTTTTATTCCTTTTTACGCATATCTATAATTCGCTCCTCCACCCGACGGAATCGCCGTTGCCTCTCGGATTCCATCTCGATCGTGACCTGATAAAAAGAAGCCGGCCTCATTGGTTCTCTGAGAGCCGACCAGAAACGAATCTGCTTTTCCTGTGAAAACGGGAGCATCCTGAGCCCGATCCTGTCTGCGGGATGATTGATGTATTCCTTCAAATCCTCAAGCTTGCCAAGATCCGAATTGTCGTAAAGCGAGAGGATACTGCGCCCGAGAATCTGCTGTTCCGTATCAGGATCGGCAGCAAAAGCGCATAACATGTATTGCAAATCCAGCTTCAAAGGTGGCTCGCGTAAAAACTCATAGTAGTTACCATCCTTATCACGGTCCTGAATCTGGTAGGGATCGCGCTCCTTGAGCTCCTGGTTTTCAGTAATACTGTAAAGGTAAAAAATGCAACAGGGCATTTCCTTGGACAATTTATCCAGGTTCGGTTGCCAATTGAGGCATTCGACTTTTTTCAAGTCGACGCGTTTGAATTCTTCTTCCAGAAGCTTCAGCACTGCCGAAGTTACTTGCTGGATGATCGTATGGCTTTTCATCCTTGAATCTGCAGTAATCTCAAGATCCTATAAGGTGATCAGGATAGTTATTTTCCAACGAATTATAATTCAGGAACTTGCCTGAAGCAATATAAAAAAAACAGTCCAGAATCCCATTATACGTATCAATGAAACACTTTGTTAACCCGATGTCAAGCGGCATCTGGATTCGATTGACATTATCAAAACAAAAGCCGTCTCCGGCAATCGGAAACGGCTTGTATACATCTCTCTGTAGATCTCTAAATTAGAAGCTTTTGAACTCTTTGATGGGAACTTCCTTGCAATCCCTGGGCGGAGCGAAATGCCCATCTTTAAAAGCCTTGGTAGAATAATTCAAAAGCTTGATATTGGTTTCGAATACATCGGCACCCTGTCCGGTCGGCATCTGTGCCACGATCGTACCCTCGACTGGTATCCCCTCCATCTCGGCCAGCAGACGGTTGAGATTATACTCATCCAGATCGAGTCTGATCAAAATATCAAAGAAACTGCCAGTGACATTGTTTGTCCCGCGCAAGAATTTATGCGCAAACAGGTTATAGCTGTTATACATTTTGTGGTTGGGAATCTCTTTGGTGACCCAGAGAAAACCCTCGAAGTAATGCTTGACCTTGGCTTCGCCAACCCCGGTATTGCGGGCATGGTCGAGCCGGAAGGTGATCTTATCGCACTTTTTGCCGTCGATCGTCTTGGTTTCACCGGTCTTTTCGATCTTCATCTGCGGTCGCCTGGCATCAGCGGCAGAATCGATGACAGGAAATTCGGAGGCGCGCATCATTCTGACAGCCCATTCCTTGGCCGCCGGATTGACAAACATCTGCTTTTTTCCGTTGAGGTCATGGATTGTGATTGTAGTGACATTGGAAAGCACGGAGTCGCCCAATGTAATAACAGAGTTACGGCTGGACCTGCACAGGCTGTCTTTATAGATATCCTGCGTATGTGTCAACTTCACCGGCCCGACCAGGGGCAGTCCCTTGGTAATAATCGAATGCTCCACCGAAAGGTATTGTCCCGATTTACCTTGTGCTGAAAGCTGGGCGGTCAACCCAAATATCAGCAACAAGACAATTGACAGTTTACCGACATTTCGAAAAGTCATAGTAATCTCTCCCTATGGATTAGAAAATGTTTTCTTGCTTTATCAGATCTCATACATGCTCTGTCAGTTACTAATAGACCGGACGCACGACCTGTATTTCAATATTTATTATACAACGCGAAGACGGAAATAGATCACATTTTTGCGATTTAAAATCAAACCCTCCCTTCGCTTTAGAATTTCACACGGTAATACTCCGGAATATCAAAAACGGCCGGATTGATTTTCTTTTCCAGCAGTTCATCGAGATTCAAGCTGACCGTAATCCGCGCCTTCTTGTTCATCGTAACAGTTTCAACTAAAAACTCAGCCCTGACCACCGCACCTTCCAAATTGAGCAGAATCCGCTGGAGATCGGGACGATCGACATTCAAGCGCCTGAGAATACGCCATAAAGCGAGCCCTTCGAACTCGGAGCCCCCGTACAATGCCGCCAGACGGTGATGATAACCTTCAAGGATTCCGGACGCTTCGATATCGGAAATGATCCAGATTTCACCGTTTATATACGTCCCGCGGTCGAGACGGCCGGACTTTTTGGGCTTTTCGGCCCTGTCCTCGATCACAATTTTGCGGCAATTCTGGAATTCGTCGATCTGCATGTACTCTTCGGTCAGTTCAACCGCCAGACTGCTTTTGAGGGCTGAATCGACCGGTAAATCACGTTTATCGTAGAACTTCGTCTCGTAGGTCGAATCAGACGCCTGCAACAAGCTCAGGCTGAAATCGCGAAAATCGAGAATCTCGGTACGTTTTACTGTACTGCGATCGTCGCCCATAACTACTTCCGCTGAGCCATGGTAACGTGCGACTTCGCTCGAAACCGTCAGTTTACCGGTTTCGGTCTGGGGTCCCATGAGCGGTAAGTTGTCGAGCTTGATATGGTATTTTAGTTCCACCGCCGGTACCGCCCGCGTCTTTCGGGCATCGTCCTTGTCCGCCTCTTTTTCGGAAGTTCCCCCGCAACCTGAAAAAGCTGACAACAGAAATACCGCCATACCCGCGCGAATGCAGTTTAATCCGACTCTGAAGATCACTAATACATCCTGAATTGGTTGAATTCCACCTCTTGATAGCCTTCAGGAACCGACAGCAGGATCTGGTCAATATCCGTGGTCGTGTAATCTTCGAGCTTCAAGCTGATCCCGTACTTGACCATATCGCCATCCATCGGCACATTGACTTCAAAATCAGCCTCGACCGGGACACCATTGAGCTTCTGATTGATTTCATCCAGCCAGGCATCTCCCATATCGATCTGGTTGGCGAGCCCGAAGAAACCGGAACTCGTTGTCAAAAACTGATCCGACAGCCGTGACATCTGATCCTGGAAATCCGTAAACAGCTGAACGTTCTCGATATCTTTCGAAACCCACATAAAACCCTTGAGTTTACTGGTAAAATCAGTTTCAGGATCGTTCAACTGGAGATCGAATTCGAGTGCTTCGCACTGTCCGTAATTCTCAATTGATTTGGTTGAGTCCTGGCTGACGGTCACCTCCCGGCGGGCAAACTTAAGCGGAGCTTCTCCCGTATCGGCAACATCCTCGCCTTGTGCAACTGCCCGGGCCTGTTCTTCCATCATCTCGTAGTGGGTCATCAGTGAATCGAATTCCTCGAGCGTCATGACAACGTAATTCGAATCGAAATCGTTAATCATGTAGATATTGCCTTCATCGAGGTTAACCATGACCGTGGAGGAAATCTCCTGTGCTTCACCACCCACGATTACCGAGGAACGCATCACCGAACGCATGATATTGCCGGAAAACATCTGGGTCTGTTTCAATGTCACCGGTCCGACCACCGGCAGATCTTTGACAGCGATGGTTGTGTTCAATGTCAGGTCATTGCCTTTCTCCGCAGCCTCTTTCTGGGCGCAGGCTAAAAGCGTTACCATGACCAGAAACAGAATGCCAGCTTTTTTTAACATAGAACCTTCCTGTATCTTGTTTGAAATGAGGTTAATATTCTTCCCTGCCTTTGTTGATTTTTCGGTTTATCTCCGAAATCTGTTCGATAAATTTATGTCGGGTCGCGTGATCCAGCTCCATGATCTCATCCAAATCCCAGTGAAAATGATAAGCCATGTAAGCTACCTCCCGGAGCAGATCCTCCCGGGGGTAGCTGACTATTTTCCCAGGCTACCCATATCAACTTCGAACTGGTGTCCGCAGGAGGGACACACAGCCGGAATCATCGCGGTACCTTCCTCATTTATCTGCCGATAAAAATCCTGTAAATACGACAGGTCGGCCGAAAACAAATTCTCTATCACACCTGTATTTATATCCGAAAGACTGCCCAGTTTCGTGATTACCCGCGAGAGAATTATTATGACGAGGTAAGCACGGTTCTGCTGGACACGGTAATCTGACAAAGGCGCTATCTCGTCTTTGGCGTTTGCCAGGCGCATAACGCCCTTTTTGTGAACATTGCCATTCGAATCGACATAGCCCTTCGGGAGCGTAAATTCAAACTCGGTTTGAAACACGCCGGCCGCTTTCTGGCTGGAACCGTATTCTGTATCCACCATATCTAAACTCCTTGTGCTTTCGAGGTGAGACTTTTTCCGGAAGACTTGCTCATATAGATTTGACCTGCAATTTTATGCATCATTGCGGATAATTGAACAATAATATAACACAACTTCGGACATACTTCAAGTATGCCACGGTTTGCCCTCAAATTAATTCGAAAGCGACACAAAAATCAAGCAAAAACTGCCGTCCTAACTTGCAAAGCCGTAAATCTGCGCAATAGTACTTGCCCGACAGCCAAAAACTGCTATTTTTCCTCTATGACTGCCAATCACAAACCTAAATATGTTATAGTCAATCAGCGTATCGGTACAATCGAACTCGATCTACCTACGGAATATGCCCGTTATGCCGGGGAGCTGCGAGATTTGATTCGAAAGGAATTCAGCTACGAGATGATCGATTCGCTTCTGGAAGATGATCTCCAGAAATATATCGAGAATTTTCTGCGGGATAAAGAAGAAGAACAGGTTGATGACAGATAATGATCAATTTTGATAAGAGCGCAGAATTTTTTAAAAACCTGGCCGGTTCTAAAGCTCAGGCCACAGCCGACCAGCTCATGAGGCGGGGTCAGCCATTTCTGAGCACATCCGGGCTTCCGGAACTGACTCAAGCGCAGGATAGTTCAATCGATGATTCCCCTCCTACCCCTGAAATGGTCCTGGCTGAAAGCGACGACAGTATGGGACCTCAAATGGAAGATACACCGGATATCGCTAAACAGCAGAGAGCTCAACCAGCAGGTCAAGATCGGCTTTCATCAACAACTGACAATCCGTTTCAACAGGTGGCTGACGCGACCCGGTTGACAACCGATATTAAAGCGGAAACCGCCAGCGCAAAAAGACTGATGACCCGCAGGCTAAATCCGTTTCAAATCGAAATGGTGGCAGAGATAATCAAAGAGAAGCTTGAAAAAGACCTCAAGACCGACAGGGAGCGCAATGGCGAAGACCCGCTTTAATGACACCGAGCTTGCAGACAGCATCATTTCAAGAATACGATTTGAACCGATTATTTCCCGGATTTCTTCCACGTTTGAGCGTGAGTTTGCTGAGAAGAGCCGTAAAAGCAGTGAACTGGCCCACGAGATCATCGAACCCCGCAGGATCGAAACCGGGCAACAACCGGAGAAAATTTCCGACGCTATGGAGGAAGTCAGAGAACAGATCATGATCCGCGATCAGCACAAGCCGGATTACTTTATCTGGGAACTAAAGTTAATAGAAGATGCTGAAGAGTTCGGATTTCTGCGTACAATCCAAAAAAATAAATTGACAAAGTTTGTTCAGGATTTTAGCTTTAAATCAGTCAGCAACCAGTTTAAGGAATATTTTTCATCCAGAATCGAAGTCTCAAGTACTGATATATCCAGTTTCTCCAGAAAGAAGGTTTAATGACCTCCACAGACTGGGAAAGCCTTTTGGCAAACCAGCTCAATCATATCCAGAACAGGATCTCCGGCGCTGTCGACAACGGCAAACGCAATGAGGATATCCGCAGGAAACTGACGGTTCAGTTTTTGGAAGATATGAGCCGGAAGATCAAGGCCTCACTGGAAAAATTCAACCAGTCCGCACGGGTGAAGATGGAGTATGTCGATTTCTCCAAGGATCACCTGGGAAACAGCTATTTTGGTCTGAGACTTCTGACCCGTCAGATGAATTTCGTGGACACCAGGCGAGGTTTCGCAAGGGTCGACCTGATCGAGGGCAGTAGCGTACGTGAGGCGGCCTTCGTTCTGGCACGTCTCTCCCGCACCGGCGATTTAATCACCTGGGAGGAGAAAAACCTGCTGGGTTTCGGCAACCATCTCGAACCGGTCACACTCGACCACCTCGTTCGAAAATACATGACTTACCTGGTCAATAAACAGGCTCAGACCAGCACGATGTAGCCAATCGGGATAGATACCAAATAAAAAACCCGCCTTCAAATTGAGCGGGTTTTTTATATTCTTGCGAGTTTTCACGAAACTATTTCATCAGGATCATCTTGCGGGTTAAAGTATTTTCATTGACCGTCAGGCGATAGAAATACACTCCGCTGGGCATACTGACACCGTTTGATTCGGCGTTGAACACAACCGAGTAATCGCCTGCGTCCTGATGATTATCGACCAGGACAGCACTCGACTGTCCGAGGATATTGTAGACTTCGAGACGGACATGACCGGATTTTTCGAGCGAATAATGAATCATAGTTTCCGGATTGAACGGATTGGGATAATTCTGACCGAGGGCAAACGCACCCGGCAGAGTCGATCCGTTTTCCTCATCGACCGAAGTCACGATAACCGTCGTAAAGGTCTTGTCGGTTTCGACCACGTCACCATCCATATTGGAGGTGACCTCGATATTCAAGTAGTCAGTTATAGTCTGCGACAAACCGTAGGGAACATTCAGTTCGACCGTGAAATCGACACTGCTTCCCGGTTCCACATAATCGGTGGTCGTCTCGGACATGATCGTGAACGGCCAGTCCTCGGTACTTTCGATATCGATATAGAAGAAATCCAGCCCGTCGCCTTCATTGGTGATAGTGAAAGTATACTCGATCACATCACCGGGAGAAGCCTGCTGGGCAGGCGGAACATCGATACCGATACCGATTTCCTGGGTAGCCGTGAGATCCGCCGTGGCGGTATCACCCATCTCGGTCCAGTAGATCGGATCGCCGAGAACCTGGGTAGTCGAGACACCGTTGATTACCAGCGTAATCAAATCACCTGAGTTGGCGCCGTCATCTTCATCGGTTCTGTTGTCATCGCGATAGATCGGCATAAACCCGTAATGGCCGGGGGTATGCACAACAAATGTTCCGCAATGGATACCATCCGGGTCATAGGCGTCGATTTTAGCACCGACCGGAATCGGTTCACCGTTTAAGAGGGTATAGTCGCTGAACACATTGATCCATTCCGGCGTCAGGACCACAGTCCCGCCGTCGGCCGAAAGACCGACCGCCAGAATCACAGTCAGGATCAGCGCACTCGCAATCATCCTTGGTTTCTTTAATGACATCTTCATAATATTAATGCCTCCACACACAACACTTTATATATGGCGGGCGGTTAGAAGGCCGCCCGCCAGTATATATTCCCTGTTTTATTTCATCAAGGTCATCTTCATCGACTTGGTATAGTCGCCGGCGTTCAGGCGATAGAAGTAGATACCGGAAGAGACTTTGCTACCGGCATCGGTCTCGCCGTTCCACTCGACCGTGTAGGCACCAGCGGACTGATGCTGATCGATCAGGGTGGTAACCTTTTCACCCAGGATATTGTACACAGTCAGGGTGACCTTGCAGTCACTCGGGATCTCATAAGCGATCGAAGTGACCGGGTTGAACGGATTAGGATAGTTCTGAGCCAGGTTGTACTGTTCCGGAATCACAGCGGAACCACCCGACTTCAGGTTGATATTGCCGACAAACGTACGGCTTCCGGTGCCCTCGAAAGTGAAGACCTCTTCGGACAGACGGCCGTCGATGCGGAGCTGGAACTCGTCGCCGACCTTCAGGCCAGCACCGTCTTCTTCAGCACCATAGACCGACATGAATCCGAACTTGCCTTCGGCCTGAGCCACACAGCTTCCAACCAGGCTACCGTTGAGATCGACAGCTTCGATCACGGTACCGGCCGGGAGCAGGTTACCTTCGACGATCACGGCTTCGCCGTAAAGGTCGTGCCAGATGTTAGTCGGGGTAACAGCATTCATGTTATTGGTATGCTGGTCGATACCTTCCTTGGCAAAGGCCGGATTATAGCAACCACCGTAAACAAGGTAGTCGTCGGCAGTCATCTTGATCCAGTAGCCAAAGAGCGGACGCAGCATAGTCAGAGTCGAGAATTCCTTCATCGTCGGGACATAGGTCTGCGCGCCGTTATCGAATCCGAGTACGACGATGACCTTATCGAGGATGCAGGCCAGGGCGTTATGGACCGAATCAGCCTCTTCAGGCAGGTAGGAAACCAGGTTCCAACCCATCTCGAGGGCGATCGGAGTCTCGGCATCAACACAAGCGCCTTCCAGATACAGGGTATCTTCGGCATCCATGTTGAACCAGTAGCCGTGCAGGTGATCCATATGCTTCAGGGTATTGAA